>JBAXNB010000031.1:0-19547 GCA_037134015.1 Betaproteobacteria bacterium
CCAAGGCCTTTCTCAAAAGGTCCTCCTCTTTTGCGCTCACCGAAAAACTCAAGACAGGCAACTCGATGGTGTGCTCTTTGAACCGATCGATCCTTGGAAATTTCACGGTGGACAAATACTCCCCGTCCACGCGCAAATGGGTATACCCCTTCAGGCGCGCCCATTCTGCCAAGTCGGTGTAGACCCCTTTGCGATTGATCACCAAAGGCGCCAAGAGTCCAATCTCTTGCCCTTTGAAGCGGCGCATGATTTGGGCCACAATGCTCTCGGGGGTTTGTGCCTGCACGGCCTGCCCATCATGGATACAGTGCTGAACCCCCAATTTGACATAAAGTAGTCTTAAAAAATGCCAAATCTCCGTGGTGGTGCCAACCGTGGATTTTCGCCCCCCTCTGGACAAACGTTGTTCAATCGCTACCGTCGGCGGGATGCCATAGACAGCATCCACCTCGGGACGCCCAGCGGGCTGAACGATGCTTCTGGCATAGGCATTCAAACTCTCTAAGTAGCGCCTTTGGCCCTCGTTGAACAAAATGTCAAAGGCCAGGGTCGATTTGCCCGAGCCTGAGACCCCAGTGATCACATTGAATCGACCTCGGGGGATCTTGACACTCAGATTTTTTAAGTTGTGCTCTTTTGCATTGACAATTTGAATGTCACCTTGGTCTTTGCCAACAAAAGCATGCTTGAGCGCCTTGGGCGAGAGCGGGGTTTTGTGAAGGTTCTTTTCTCTTGCGCTCACCAACTCTTCGACTTGGATGACCCCGTACTCGCCCAAAGCCGCATCATAGGAGCGCAAAGCTTGGGCGGTGTGCGAACTGGCATGCAACCGAATCTCCTCAGGCGTGCCTTGGGCCACCACATGGCCCCCATGCTCACCACCTTCTGGACCCAAATCAATCAACCAGTCGCTCGCGCGGATCACGTCCAAATTGTGCTCAATCACAATCAAGGAGTGCCCTGCCTCCAACAACTTTCGAAGTGCACGCATGAGCTTGGCAATGTCATCAAAATGCAGCCCCGTGGTCGGCTCATCAAATAAAAACAAGGTGCCTTTCTTGGCCACGGCTTGACGCATGCTGGAGCGCTGCTTGGCTGCTTGAGCCAAATAGCCCGCAAGCTTCAATCGCTGGGACTCTCCGCCGCTTAAGGTCGGCACAGGTTGGCCCAACTTCAGGTACTCCAAGCCCACATCGATGATGGGCTGCAAAGCTCGAATGACCTCGGGGTCAGCTCTAAAGAGATGCGCGGCCTCGCTGACCGTGAGCGCCAACACTTGTGCAACGCTTAGGAACTGTGTTTGATTTTCTGCGTTGATGCGCTCAATTTTGATGTCCAATATTTCTGGCCGGTAGCGCTCTCCCTGGCAGTCCTGGCACCGCAAATAAACGTCGCTCAAAAACTGCATCTCCACATGCTCAAAGCCCGAGCCACCACACGTCGGACAGCGTCCATCCCCATGGTTGAAGCTGAATTTGGAGTGTGTGTACCCTCTCTGAGCCGCCAGGGTGGTTTTTGCAAACAGCTCTCTGATGCTGTCCCAGGCCCCCACGTAACTCACAGGATTGGATCTGGCGGTTTTACCAATGGGCGACTGATCCACAAACACCACATCACTGAGGTAATCCGCTCCGAGCAATCGACTGTGCGCACCAGGAGCATCGGTGGACTGACCGAAGTGACGCAGCAAAGCAGGTGCCAAAATATCTTGCATCAGGGTGGATTTACCAGAACCACTGACGCCCGTTACGCACACCAGTCGCAGCAAGGGAAACTCAATGGACACATTTTTTAAATTGTGCTCGGTCGCACCCTCCAAGACCAATCTTGGCGTCGCATCGCTGACTGCACGCTTAAGACCCATGCCAACTTGTTTGCGAGCACCTAAATAAGCACCGGTCAAGGTATCGGCTTTTTTTAAATCTTCAATGGCCCCATCAAAAACAATTTCACCCCCGCGCTCACCTGGTCCTGGCCCCATGTCAATGACTCGGTCAGCAGCAAACATCACTGCCGGATCGTGCTCCACCACCACCAAGGTGTTGCCCGCATCTCGCAGGCGCTGCATGGCTTGGGTAATTCGACCCATGTCTCTTGGATGCAAGCCGATGCTGGGCTCATCCAAGACAAACAAGGTGTTGACCAACGAAGTACCAAGCGCTGTTGTTAAATTGATGCGCTGCACCTCTCCACCGCTCAAGGTCCGACTTTGTCGATCCAAACTTAAATAACCAAGACCCACGTCCACCAGGTATTTCAATCTGGCTTGAATTTCCTCCAGTAGCAGCTCCAATGCCTGCACCTGAGCGCTTTTAGCACTTCGAAGAACACCTTCGCTGGCCGCTTCGCTTGCACCCTTCAAGGTCTGGGCCATCTCTAGACGCATGCGGTCAAAGAACACCCGAAGTCGCTCGATCGACAAACACATCAAATCGTGCAAGCACAGGCCTGGTAAATTTTCAAGTTGCGCATCGCTCCACGACACGCCGACGGGCTTGAAGCGCCGACTGGGCTCAAGAGCCTCATTGGCCGCCTCCAAGGAACCCACACGCCACAGCAAACTTTCCATTTTGAGTCGCGCGCTGTCACACGCCGAACAGGCGGTGTAACTGCGGTACTTGGAGAGCATGACTCGAATGTGCATTTTGTATGACTTGGTCTCCAAGTATTCAAAAAAGCGCTTCACCCCATACCACTGCTGGTTCCATTTGCCCGCCCAATTGGGGGAGCCCAAAATGACCCAATCTTTTTGCTCTTGGGTCAGCTGGTACCAAGGGGTGTCTCTGGGAATACCTGCTTTTTCAGCAAAGCGCATCAAATCGGCTTGCGAATCTTTCCACGCAGGCGTTTGAATGGGTTTGATTGCTCCAGAGCGAAGCGTCAATCGATCGTTGGGAATGACCAAACCGTAGTCCACCCCAATGACTCGGCCAAAGCCCCTGCAGGTCTCACACGCACCCAGGGCTGAGTTGAAAGAAAACAAAGAGGGGCTTGGGTCTTGGTACGTCAGCTCACTTTCTGGGCAATGCAGGCCCGTTGAAAAGCGCCAAATTTCCGTCTCCTCAGTGTTCACGTCCACAGCATACACCTGCATGCGACCCGCACCCCTTTTAAGGGCCGTCTCAATGGACTCCACGGCTCTGGAGACCTCAACTTGAGACAACCTAAAGCGATCGGCCACGACATCGATGACTTGTCTCGGGCCCGTGATGGTGGACACTTGTCGTTGGGCTTGTATTTTGGTGAACCCTGAAGCACTCAACCACTGCTCGATGTCTTCTTGCGTGATGGAGTTGGGCAACTCCACAGCGAAGGTCACCACCAGCCTCATGTCCCTTTGCTTTGAACGAAGCTTTATTTCGTCCAACAAAGTCTGTGCACTGTCGTGTCGCACGGGCAAGGCTGTTTTAGCATCGAACAAATGTGCCAACCTGGCAAAAAGCAATTTCAAGTGATCGTTCAACTCGGTCATCGTGCCTACCGTTGAGCGAGAACTTCTCACAGGATTGGTTTGATCAATCGCAATGGCGGGTGGCACCCCATCGACCAGATCGACTTGAGGTCGATCCATACGATCCAAGAACTGACGCGCATATGCGCTGAAGGTTTCCACATAACGCCTTTGGCCTTCAGCGTAGAGGGTGTCAAACACCAAACTGGATTTTCCAGAACCACTCGGTCCAGTCACAACCGTGAGTTCTCCGGTTTTAAAGTCCACGTCCAGGTTTTTTAAATTGTGCTGCCGAGCACCGCGTATTTTGATCAGGCCTTGTGACATATCGACTCTCTACCCTGGGTTTTAAAAGGAACAGGTAGAAGATTCTAGGGACAAAGCCAAGAAAAATGGATCAATTTGAAAAATATCCCCAAAAGGCCTTCAAATTCAATCTTCACGCCCAACCCAGCCCTTCAAGAAGCCGCCGTCCCAAGAAAAAACCCCCGTGAAGGCTCAAGCCCACGGGGGTTTTTCGGGGAAGAGGCGCCTGATCTGCTCAGCCTGCGCTGACTTTAGACCAGACCCCGAGCTTCATCAGTCTTCGCGATAGATGTCGACATCTTTGGTTTCTTTGATGAAGATCATGCCAATCACAAAAGTTGCTCCTGCCACAATGATGGGGTACCACAAACCGTTGTACATGTCTCCCGTTTGGGCCACGATCGCAAAAGCGGTTGTGGGCAACAAGCCTCCAAACCAACCATTGCCAATGTGGTAGGGCAAAGACATGGATGTGTAACGAATCCGTGTTGGGAACAACTCCACCAACATGGCCGCTATAGGTCCGTACACCATGGTGACCAAAATAACGAGATAGGTCAAAATGATCACGACCGTGACCTTGTCCAACTTTGCACCATCTGCTTTGGCTGGATAACCCGCCTCTTTCAAGGCTTCGCTCACTGACTTTTTAAACTCAGCAATTTTTTTGGTGCTCTCTTCATCAAATTTAGAGTTTGCAACGGTCGCATAAGGCGCCTCAATTTCAGTCGTTCCAATCACAACCTTGGTCGCAGTCCCTGCAGGTGCAGCTTGGTTAGAGTAACTCACCGCGTTTTGCGCCAAATACCTTTTGGCAATATCGCATGAGCTCCTGAAGTCAATTTCACGTGCAATGGGGCTACCTTGGAAAGAACACTCAGCAGCATCCCCCAACACCACCACCTTGGCGCTTGCTTGTGCAGCGGCCAAATCAGGATTGGCAGCTTTGGTCAAAGCTTGGAACACGGGGAAATACGTCACCACCGCCAACAAGAGGCCCAGCATGATGATGGGCTTTCTTCCGATCTTGTCAGACAAAGATCCAAAGACGATGAAGAACGGCGTTCCAATCAGCAAAGAAGCAGCGACCAACAAGTTCGCCGTTGTGGGCTCCACCTTCAAGACTTGCGTCATGAAAAAGAGCACATAAAACTGACCCGTGTACCAAACCACGGCTTGTCCAGCGGTCAAACCAAAAAGCGCCAAAATGACCACTTTCAAGTTCTTCCATTGACCAAAAGATTCCGACAAAGGTGCTTTAGAAATCTTGCCCTCAGACTTCATGCGCTGAAATGCAGGGGACTCGTTCATGGACAAACGAATGTACACAGACACAGCCAACAAGGCGATGGAGAGCAAAAACGGAATCCTCCAACCCCAAGCAGCAAAATCTGCCTCAGGCATGGAGCTTCTGGTGCCCAAAATCACCACCAAGGACAAGAACAAACCCAAGGTGGCGGTCGTTTGAATCCAAGCGGTGAAAGCACCGCGGTGGCCATTCGGAGCGTGCTCGGCCACATACGTGGCAGCGCCCCCGTACTCGCCGCCCAAGGCCAAGCCTTGAAGCATCCTCAAAGCGATCAAGATCACGGGCGCAGCCACGCCGATGCTTGAATAGGAGGGCAAGATGCCCACGACAAAGGTGGACATACCCATGATCAAAATGGTGACCAAAAAGGTGTACTTTCTACCAATCATGTCTCCGAGGCGTCCAAACACCAACGCACCAAATGGACGCACCAAAAAACCAGCCGCAAAGGCCAAGAGGGCGAAAATAAAAGCAGCGGCAGGATCTAAGCCGCTGAAGAATTGCTTGGCAATGATGGCTGCCAATGAGCCGTAAAGGTAAAAGTCATACCACTCAAAAACCGTTCCGAGTGAGGAAGCAAAGATGACCTTTTTCTCCTCTGAGGTCATGGTGTGTGGTGCGTTTGCAGCCATAGAGTCGTCTCCTATTAAAATAAAAAATCAGGCAAGACCCACTCTCAACGTACAAAGGTCGCTTTGAGAGCACGCTTTACCTTACCTGCCACTTTAATATCGGCGAGAAGACTGACTTGAAGCTGACGAAAAGGGTGTATCCAGCTTCTTTTCGTGATGGATAGAAGTTTTTATGATCAATGTCATTTGGGGTTAACCCCCAAATACCACCCCAATCGACTTTCAAGTCTATTTTCAAGTCATTGGGGCGTGGGACTTTTTCAGGCCTTGATGACGTTCATTCTTTGTACGATTTGGCCCCATACCTCTTTTTTCTGCAGCGTGCTCAGCGAACCCCAGCGAACGATTTCTTGGAGTTCCCTCAAGCAACCCTCACACAGTTTCGTCACAGGATCCATCTTGCACACGGCGATACAAGGTGAGATGACAAACTCACTCTCAGGATCCAAAGCCATCGTCAACTTGTCTTTCAAGCGCTCACGCCGGATCCTTTGTGCACTCATTCCTCTTGGTCCGCACCAGGGATCAAGACTTGCCTGGGGTAGCGTTTGAAGGCCTGACGAAAAACGTCCACCACCTCGTCCGAAGACGTCATCGTCACCTCCAAGTCCTTGACCAAACCATCATGCAGGCCATAAATCCATCCGTGCACACTGACCTTTTGACCACGACCCCAAGCGTCTTGCATGACGTTGGAGAGCGCCACATTGCCCACTTGCTCAATCACATTCATCTCACACATCGTGTTTTCTAGATCGTGCTGATCCAGGTGATTGAGCCGCTGGCGATGCCGTAGCCTCACATCTTGTACATGTCTGAGCCAGTTGTCAGCCAAACCAATGCGTGTGCCTCGGGTCGCGGCCAAAACACCCCCGCAACCATAATGACCCACCACCATGATGTGCTCGACCTTCAAATGTTCCACCGCGTATTGAATCACCGACAAGGCATTCAAGTCTGAGTGAACCACCACATTGGCCACATTGCGATGAACAAAAATCTCACCAGGGTCCAGTCCAATGATTTCGTTGGCAGGCACACGAGAGTCTGAGCAACCAATCCATAAATATTTAGGCGTCTGCTGAGACGCCAATTGATTGAAAAAACCAGGGCGCGCTTGCTCCATGCGGCGCGCCCAAGCTTGATTGTTTTCAAATAAGTTTTTCAGCGATGCATCCATCTTGTTCACCAACATTGTGTTAACGCGTTGACCTGCTCCAAATTGGAACAGACTTTTGATTCACCCCACCACCATAGCCTAAAGCAACCCTACAAAAACAAAGACTTCAAGGACTTTTGGTCTGATTAGACCCATTGCGCGATGGAGACCTTTTTCAGCTCACGTCGCCTAGCTGCGAAGTCAGGCATCAATGCCTGCATTTCGGCCCAAAAAGCTGGCCCATGGTTCATTTCCTTTAAATGACACAATTCATGCGCCACCACGTAATCCAGCAAGGCCATGGGCAAATGGACCAAATGCCAGTTGAGTCGAATGGCCCCATTGGAGCCAGCACTCCCCCAGCGACTCTTGGCCTGACCCAAAGAGAGCGCGCTTGGATGGACCCCTAAAATCCCTGCAAAATAAGCCACCCGGGGCTCCAGGATGCGCCGTGCCAGATGGATCATGACAGCATCGATCCATTGCTTGGCGCAAGTTTTTTCTGCTCCACCAGGGCCCGCGACCCCAGCTACCGATGCCGCACTGAGTTGCTTGTACAAGGACTCTATCGGTAAATAGACCTTAAAGTGAGTCTCTTTGCCGACGGCACTTTCTTGTAAGAATTCAAGCCACTCACTGCATGTGCAATCGAACCACTGCCCAGCTTCAAACCTCTGGACCTCAATGTGCTCAAGAGGGGAGCGCAGTCGCTGTGTGTTTTCTCGTTGAAGATGCGAAAGACTGGGTGATACAAGCGTTGAAGCAAAACTAGAAACACCCTTAGATGCGGGCCTTGTGAGGCCATGAAAGATCCACTGAACGCCATGACTGAGCACTGGACAGATGCAACCGCTTTCAATGCGAACTTCAGACCGCTTGCTTTCTTCAAGTTTTTGCTCCATGAAACTGAACTGTTTGAGAATCCAATCTTCACGCTCTTTCAGTGCCATTTGAACTTGCGACAAACTCACCCACCTGGGCGCACGAACTTCCAACCCGTCTTTGGACACCAACATGCCAATGGTTTTTCGCTTGGCTCGCTTGAAAAGATAATGGACTTCAACACCCTTGATCTCCAAAGCATGTGTTGAACCAGGGTGCTGAAACAAGCTTGGTGTTGGGTGAGCGTTGTAGTCCAGTGAAGAGGGGCTCTCTTGCTTTTGAGTCGGCGGCTCAACACTTGCGATTGCCGAGCCTTCAAAGACGCCGCCTCTTTGCTTGGCGGAGAGAGGGGCTAAAAAATCAAAAACCAACTGCATGAACCCATCCTTGGGCGCTTGTTTTTTAGCTTTAAAGTCCACCACAAATCTCTTTAGGCGCCAACAAACGCCATGGCGGTTTTATGCATAGGCGCTTGGATCGAGTCGCCGCATCTCCGACTCGATCCAGTCCTGTACTTGCGCCATGAGCTCCTCAGGCGTGCGGCCCACACTAGAGATAGGTAGCCCCACTGAAACATCCACCGTCCCTGCTATTTTTAGCAAGGCTTTTCTGGGCCAACACTTGGCAGAGCTCACAGCCACCGGCACGACATGTGCACCGGTTTGTACCGCCAATCGCGTCCCGCCCAGCTTATAAGCCCCCACCTGGCCGCGCTCAATGCGCGTGCCCTCTGGAAACATCACCACCCAGTTGCCCTTTTCAAGCAACACTCGCCCGTGCTCCACCACTTTTGCAAATGCTTTGGCGCGCTGAGAACGGTCGATGTGAATCATGTCTAAACATCCTATGGCCCAACCGAAAAAGGGAATTCTCAGCAACTCTTTCTTGAACACATAAGACACCGGGTGCGGCATGATCACGGGCATCAAGAAAGTCTCATAGGTGGACTGGTGCTTGACCAACACGATGACCGATACGCCCTCAAGACCCTTCAGGTTGTCCATGCCATGCAACGCATATTTCACGCCACAGATTCGATCCAAAGACACCACACAATTGCGCAACCAAAAAACCGCACCATGGTACAGGCGGGCTTTGGAGGCCCCAGCCACCCTGAGCAACAAGACATACAACGCACAAGGAATGAGCGTGAACATCATCCACAACAAATGAATGAACGACTTTAATAATTTCACAACAACTCTCTTACGCTTTTTTCTCGGCCCTAAGAGCCTCCATTTGTACATCCCGCTCATGAAGCATCCATTCAGAAAACCCATACAAGTCTTGATGTATTCTTGTCTCTTTTGGGAATTGAGCCGACAAGGCTTGGTCACGGTAAACGGCGCCTTTACCGCTCAGCACCAAATGGGGCTCGCACCCAACACCATAACCGGCCTGTAAATCTCGCAAAGAGTCTCCAACGGTTGGTACGCCCTTTAAACTCACCCCCAAACGCGATGAAATTTGGTCATAGAGGCCAGACAAGGGCTTTCTGCAATCGCAGCCCTCCTCTGTGGTGTGTGGGCAAAAGAAGATCGCCTCCACCTTGCCACCGACCAGGGCCAACAATTTGTGCATTTTTTCATGCATGGCATTCAACGTTGCCATGTCAAACAAACCACGCCCCAGGCCTGATTGATTGGAGGCAATCACGATCCTCCACCCCGCATGGCTCAACCGGGCAATGGCCTCCATGGAGCCCTCAATAGGAACCCACTCTTCAGGAGATTTGACATAATCATCGCGATCTTCATTGATCGTGCCATCACGGTCTAAAATAATCAATTTCAACATGCTCTCAAATCCCTTTTATGAGGAGACGGCTCCTCTTTTTGCAGCAATGTGTTGGCGAACCCTTGAGCGCGCCTCTCACCGAAACTTATAGATTCAAACGCTTTCTAAGCTTTCTTCGCGTTAACGCGCTAACGCGTTCAACACCCTCCCCTTAGATTTGTCTCAAGCCAAGCGAGACAAATCCGCCACTTGGTTCATCGCTGCATGCAATCGAGACAACAAAGACAAGCGATTCAATCTTAGCGCTTCATCCGTTGCATTGACCATCACTTGTTCAAAAAACAAATCGACCGCGTTCTTCAAATGTGCCAGCATCAAGAGTGATTCGGTGTAATTTTTGGCCTCAAAATTCAACTTAGATTGCGGCAAAACATCTTGCATTGTCTCAAAGAGCGCTTTTTCTGCTCCTTCTACCAACAACGTGGTGTTGACCTCCAAGTCCATAGGTTGATCTTGGACTTTTTTCAGTATGTTGCTGATGCGCTTGTTGGCCGAGGCCAAAGACAACGCCTCAGGTAACAGAGCAAAGGATTTAACCGCCTTGAGTCGCAAATCCACATCATCCAACACATCCGGGCGAATAGATAAAACGCTTTCGACTTGGACACTTGAATACGCTTGATCTTTTAAATTGATGCTCAAACGGTCATAAATAAATTCGATCAAGGACTCTGTGATCTCAGCCCAGCTTTTTTTAATCACTTCGGCGTGGCCCTCAAACGCGTTTGCACTGAGAGCCAGAAGCCTGGTCACCGATAAACCCAAACCCTTTTCACGCAACAAACGAATCACGCCAATCGCATGTCTTCTAAGGGCATACGGGTCTTTGTCCCCTGTTGGGTGCTGCCCGATCGCAAACAAGCCCACCAAGGTCTCCAATTTGTCCGCCAACGCCAAGACCACACCAGGCATCCCTCTTGGCAAAGTATCCCCAGCAAACCTGGGTTTGTAATGATCTTCAACCGCCCAGGCCACGTCCTTTGCATACCCGTCATGCAACGCATAATAGTGCCCCATGACACCTTGCAACTCGGGAAACTCGCCAACCATGTCGGTGAGCAAATCCACCTTGGCAATTTGGGCCGCTTCGTTGGTCCACTGCATTTGCTGCGCGCTCAATTTAGACAAGCTCGTCAACTCTTTCGCTATGCCTTGAGCGATGCACAGCACGCGCTCGGTCCTTTGTGCTTGGGTGCCAAGTTGCTGGTGGTAAACCACCTTCGACAAGCCAGTGGCTCGGTCGATCAGCTTGATTTTTCTGTCTTGATCGTAGAAAAATTTGGCATCCGACAAGCGTGGCCTTACGACCCGCTCATTGCCCCCAACAACAGCACTTGTGTCTTGAGGAGAAATGTTGCTGACCACCAAAAACCGATTGACCAGGGCTCCTTGGTCATCGATCAAGGGAAAGTACTTTTGATTGGCCTTCATGGTCAAGATCAAACACTCTTGAGGTACTTGCAAAAACTCTTTTTCAAACTCACAAATCAACACATTGGGCATTTCCACCAAGGCACAAACCTCATCCAAAAGTGCCTCATCGTGTGCCACATTGAATGCCGTGCCCAAAGACTTGGCCGCAGCATTCAATTGGTCTTCAATGGATTGACGTCTTTTTGCATAACTCGCAATGACAGCGCCATCGTCCAAAAGAACTTGTTCATATGACGTCGCGTCAACAAGTTCGATGATGGACTTCTTCGCCTCAAAGCGGTGGCCTTTGGTGGTGTTCCCGGCCTTTAAACCCAAGGCCGTCAGGTTCAAGACCGTCTCTCCATGAAGCACCAGCAAGGAGTGCACAGGACGCACAAAGTTCACACTGCTCCAGCCTGGCAGCTCACAATTTTCATGCAGTTGATAGCTCATGACCTTTGGAATGGGCAATTTAGCGATGGCCTCATTCAAAGCTTTTTGTGCACCAAGCTCTATCGACACCCCAGGTTGATTTCTGATGAGCCACAAATGCTGAACTTGGCCTTCTTCCACCACCTCAAGATCAGAGACGCCTAAGTGCGCACACCCAAGCGCCAAGAGCTTTTTGCCCAAGGCTGGAGTGGCTTGACCGTTGGCATCAAGCCCCACCTTGACCGGCATCAGCTTTTGTTTGACCTCCCGCTCAGGCGCCTCAAACAGCACCGATTGAAACAAAACAGCCAAGCGCCTAGGTGTGGCAAAGGATTCAAAGGCACATTCAGCATCTATCAGCTCTAAATCCAAAAGTTGCTCACGCATCGTCTGTGAAAAAGAGGCGCCCAATTTGGCCAGAACCCGAGGCGGGAGCTCTTCCACCAACAACTCAACGAGCAAGGGGGCGGCTTTGGTGTGATGTAACTGCATAACTCAAGCCGCCTTTACGTCTAGCGCTTGAACCCAAGCAGGTGGAGCCATGGGAAAACCCAATCTTTCGCGACTGTCGTAATAACTTTGCGCAACAGCACGCGCTAAATTTCTGATGCGCGTGATGTAACCTGCGCGCTCGGTCACGCTGATTGAACCCCTTGCATCCAACAGGTTGAAGGTATGCGCCGCTTTCAAAATCTGCTCATAGGCCGGCAAAGCCAATTGGACTGAGATCAAGTGCTGTGCTTGTTTTTCATAAGCTGAAAATGCCGAGAACAAGAACTCTGAATCGCTGTGTTCAAAATTATAGGCCGACTGCTCTTGTTCATTTTGCAAGTACACGTCTCTGTACGTCAAACCCTCGGTCCAAGAGAGGTCGTAGACATTGTCTACGCCTTGCAAATACATGGCCAACCTCTCTAAACCATAGGTGATCTCACCCGTGATAGGGTGGCAATTGATGCCGCCAACTTGCTGGAAATAGGTGAACTGCGTGACCTCCATACCATTGAGCCACACCTCCCAACCCAAGCCCCAAGCCCCCAAGGTAGGATTTTCCCAGTCGTCTTCGACAAAACGGATGTCATTGACCTTCAAATCAAAGCCCAGAGCCTCCAAGGAGCCCAAATACAAGTCCAAAATGTTAGCAGGCGCAGGCTTCAACACCACTTGAAATTGATAATAGTGCTGGAGTCGGTTTGGATTTTCCCCATAGCGACCGTCTTTGGGCCGACGACTGGGTTGCACATAGGCGGCTTTCCAAGGCTCAGGGCCCAAGGCGCGTAAAAAAGTCGCGGTATGTGAGGTGCCAGCACCAACCTCCATGTCATAAGGCTGAAGCAAAGCACAGCCTTGCTTGGCCCAATAAGACTGCAACGTCAATATCAATTCTTGAAAATGAAGCATTGTTTTCCCATGCACTGGCATATATAAATTGAAATGGATCTCAAACTCTCAAGACAAACGGCGCATCCCTCGGTGACATGATCACACTCACCAAACGTTCAAACGGAGTTACCCATATGCCTTCAGGACCAGGGCTTAATTTTAACCTTCCCCAAGGGGCTTCAGATGCGACCCCGGGCCTTAAAGTTCAATTCCCAAGCTTTTTTGACTCTGAACGATTGAGATTCAACTCAAAGCTGCGTTTAAGCCCTATGAAGCCCAAAACGGCCAAAGCCAGTGCCCACAAAGGTAGCAGCCCATAGCGACTGGCCCACCAAGCAAAAAAGGTGGGCTCATCAAATCGACCGTGCACCCAAGCTTTGATTTTTTCTCTCGAAAAAACATGGGCCATGACATTCACACGGCCGGTGTGGTCAATGATGGCGCTGACCCCTGAATTGGTAGATCGAATCATCGGGCGGCGCAACTCAAGCGTTCGCATTCTTGAAATTTCCAGGTGTTGATCCAAAATCACCGTGTCCCCAAACCACGCAATATTGCTCATGTTGACCAAAATGCTTGGCGACCGATCAGCGTTTTTGAACTGCAGGGCCAGCTCCTCACCGAACAAATCTTCATAACAAATGTTAGGAGCAATGCTTTGATTTAAAAACCTCAAACTGCTTTGAATGGACGGGCCGCTTTTAAAAAACCCCAGGGGCATTTGCATCTGATTGGTGAACCATTGGAACAAAGGGGGGATGAACTCCCCGAAGGGAACCAAGTGGCTCTTGTCGTACCGATACACGTGTTCTCTTTGGCCGACCATCGCAAGCGCACTGTTTGCATAATCCAAGCCATCTTTGGTGGGCATGCCCAACAACACCGCTTGCTGCTCAGCTTGCAAGTGCTGCCGAAAGGAGTCTAAAAATGTACTTGGCAACTCGTGGATCGTCATCGCAAACGCGGTCTCTGGGGTGACCACCAACTGAGCATCCGACAGCATGATTTGGTCGTAGTACCACTGCGCCGCAGAGACGCGGTCATCACGAAATTTTGTTTGCTGTGGAACGTTGCCTTGGAGCAACTCAACGCTCAAAGGCTTTGAATAGCCGTCCGAATGGAGAAGCATTCCAGCGTCTTGATCTTGACCCCTTAGAGAGTTCCAAGGCACCAAGCTCAACAAGGGTAAAGCGATCCAGGCCCAGGTGCGCCATCGATGGGAGCCAGATAAGGAAGAGAAAGAGCTTTGGAGATTTTGCGACTCGACAGCTTCTACGCCGTCGTGTGCTGGCTCCTGAACCCAAGGTCTTCGCAGATCTACACAGGTCTTGGCCACCCACATGGCCATGGCGGCGCTGATCGCACCCATACCGTAAACACCCACCCAAGGTGCAAAAATGCTGAGCCAGGTGTCGTTGTGCGCGTACCCCGATGAGCCCCATGGAAAGCCAGTGAACCATTGTCCTCTGCACAACTCTGACAACAGCCACGCAGCTCCAAATCCCATCGACATCAGCGCGGTGTGACCCATTTTTCGCATTGGGCTCAACAAGGCACCTTGCGACGGCAAAGCTGCCATGCACAACCTGTAGAACACCCAAGAAAAAAACCACCAATACACAGCCAAAGCACTGGCCAATGCAACAACGGCGAATGCGGCCAGTAGCCCATGCATATGACCGTAGACATACAGGGAAATGAAAATCCACCAAAAGGTGGTGCTCAATGCCGTCGTTTGAAAAATAAAAGCCACACGAGCGCACTCTTTGCCTGTTTTAGAACCCAAAACCAAAAAGCACAACACCAGCATGCCCACCCACTGCATGGCTCCACTGGCGCCCAAGTGAAAGGGCAAGCCCATTGACCATGCTTGCAAGAGCCCCGCAAGAGCGGCCAGCACATACAATTTCTTGTCCAATATTTTGGCCATGAGCGTCATCTCTTTAGCGCTCATCAAGCTTTGCTCTGCTCAAAAAGGGCGTTCCTTGCACTGAGGCACCGCCTCCCCGTCCAGGGTCAGCATTTCGGTTCATTTAGAGGGTCTTTGAATTTTCCAACACTGGCGCAATCGACAGCGTGGACTCGAGGGATTTTGGCCTGATGTTGATGGGGCGAACTTTGAACCATTTCACAACACCTGCGGTGGTGTGCATGACTTCAAAGCGCAAGTCATTCCATAAAAAAATCTCCCCTTTGACTGGCACATGCCCCATTTCATGCGCGATCCAACCAGCAATCGTCTCAAATGACTGCATCTCCTCGGTGATCAACTCATTGAGTTCAAAGGCTTGTGCGATTCTTTTCAATGCAGTCCTGCCAGCCACCCTGTAGGTTCGATCCACCAAAGCAAAAATATCGCCTGCTTCGTCATCGGTATCGAATTCGTCTTCAATGTCTCCGACGATTTCTTCGAGCACATCCTCAATGGTGACCAGCCCCGCCACTCGACCAAACTCATCAATGACCACGGCCAAGTGATTTCGATTCATTCTGAACTCTTTGAGCAATTCAACCAAGCTTTTGCTCTCGGGCACCATCACCACGGATCGAAGCAATGTCCTTAGGTTCAAGGTTGGCGAGCGTTGCAATTTCAACAAGTCTTTTGCCAACAAGATCCCAATGATATTTTCTTTGTGGTCTTCGTAGACGGGATATCTCGAGTGCGCTATGTCAATGACTTGGTTGAGAATTTCTTCAAAGGACGCAGCAATGTCAATCATGTCCATTCTGGTCGATGAAATCATCACGTCGCGCACCTTCAAGTCCGCGACCTTCATCACCCCTTCCATCATTTGCCGACTTTCAGGATGGATGAGCTTTGCGTTTTGTGCTTTGTGCAAAACGTCAATCACTTGATCTTTGGTTTTAAGCGCGGGCTTGAACAAGTCCCCCATCAATGACCACAAATCACGAACCAAGGAAGTTCTTTTTAGTTGAGGATGATTTTTAAACACGATAGTTAAAAGAGCCGTCTTGATGACAAGCCCTAAGCATAGCCGATTTAAAGTCCCGCCTTTGCCACCACTGCAACAGACGGCACCATCAAGGGTGAATTTACTTCTCTAAGCCACTGAGCGGATCAACTTTGACCACACTCGTCTTCCAAGCACTGGCGACTTGTCGACCATCGCGCACCCCTTGTCGAATTTCTTGGATCTGGCCTAAAAGTTGCCAAAATTGTCTGACCTGCATTTTAATTTCCAAGTCGGTTTGTCCATAAAAAGTCAAAAACCACTCGTGCAAACGACTGGCCCAACTTCTGGGCGGCAAGTGCAAAAATGCATCTGTCTCGCCTCCATAGCGCTCCAACTTTGCCCCATGTGATTTGGCTATTTTGAGCATCGGAGCATTCTCACTCAAAGCATGTATGAACAGCATGCTCACGCCCTCATTTCTGGCCAACATGCTGGAGTGCTCAAACAACAGCGCGCCCATGCCCTGACCTCGCAAACCAGGTAAGACAGACACTCCAAATTCTGCGCACCTGGTGAATTTCGAGGGGCGCGCCAACGCCAAATGGGCCACGGCCACCAAGTTCATCTCTGCATCAAAGATGCCCAGGATCTTGTCCCTAGAAAAATCGATGCTCTCTACATAACTTTGAATGTGAACATCTTTTGCAGGGTACCCAAAACGAAGGTACCTGTCTTGTTCATTGAGGCTCAAGAGATGCGACTCTATTTGCATCATGTGCTCACGATGCAGATTGCAAATCACTTTGCGTGGCTCAAAATGAGCCGCTTTTTTGAGTTGTGTTTTGACAAGGCCCCAGGCTTTGAGGCCTTGGTTCATGCTGATGGTTTGCATTTTTGGTGCTTTCTGGTTCAAAGACGCCCTACTTTTGATATCTCGCCTTCTTGATTGCTTCATTCTAAGGGTTTTCCCTATATTTGTCTTGTCTCTTTCATTTCCTATGAATTCTGTGGGTTTTTGAGCACCTGGTTTTTCTTGAACAACAGCCGAACTGGGGGTGTGACCTAGTTCTGAACCCCTTGAACATGAAGGACAATAGAAGCATTAGGAGAGCCCCATGGATAGACCTTGGTTTGAACACTACCCGCCTGATGTGCCTCACGAGTTGGACACATCAGGGATTGAGTCCATGAGGGACTTGCTGGAGGCGTCCTTCGAGAAATTTGCAGACCAGCCTTTCAGCGTTTGTATGGATCGGTGGATGAGTTACAAAGAGCTGGATCACGCCTCGCTGGCTTTTGCTGCATGGCTTCAACACCTGGGCCTCAAACCTGGCGCTCGCATTGGCATCATGCTACCCAACGTTCCTCAATTTGCCGTGGCAATGGCTGGGATCCTTCGTGCGGGATTTGTTTGTGTCAACATCAACCCTTTGTACACCTCTAGAGAGCTGGAGCATCAACTTTGCGACTCAGGTTGCACGGTCCTTCTGATCCTTGAAAACTTTGCCCATACCTTAGAGCCGATTTTGTCGAAAACTTTGCTCGAGTCCATCGTCTTGACCTCCCTTGGCGATTTGTTGGGACCCCTCAAAGGCCCTTGGATCAATTTCGCCGTCAAATATTTGGCCAAACTCATCCCTCCCTTTGAACTCAAAGAAGCCAACGCATTGGGTCACGCTCCTCTTAAGACACGGTTCAACCAATGTTTGGCCGACGGGAAAACCTTGACCCTGCAGCGCCCAAGCATTCAGTCCGATTCCTTTGCCTTTCTCCAATACACGGGAGGCACCACGGGCTTGTCCAAAGGTGCGATCCTTACCCATCACAACATCATTGCAGCGACCTTGCAAGCACAATGTTGGTTCACCCCCGCCTTCAAAGGTAAAAAAGATCTTTCTAAAATCAACAGCATCGCCGCACTTCCGCTGTATCACATCTTTGCTCTGACCCTGTGCTTCTTCACCATTCGTACGGGCTCCTTTCTCACCTTGATTCCGAACCCAAGAGACATCAAAAAATTCACCTCTGTTCTTGCCAAACGTCCTTTTCACATTTTTCCTGCCGTGAACACCTTGTTCAATGCTTTGTTGCAACATGAGGCCTTTCGTGCGCTGGACTTCAAGGACCTTTGCATCACCCAGGCGGGCGGTATGGCTGCATCTGCCAGCACGGCCAAGGAGTGGAAGTCGGTCACTGGCTCCACCATGATTGAGGGCTGGGGCATGTCTGAGACCTGTGCGGTTGGCAGCAACAATCCGATTGATTTGAAGGCGTTTTCCGGCAACATTGGACTTCCACTCTCAGGCATTGACATGGCCATCAAAGACGACAACGGTCAAACCCTGGGTGTTCATGCAAGTGGTGAAATATGCATCAAAGGTCCCAATGTGATGAAAGGATACTTCAACCAACCCCTAGAGACCCAAAAGGCTTTTACGACCGATGGTTTTTTGAGGACTGGCGATATTGGTACGCAAGATGAAAAGGGCTTCTTTAAAATTGTTGATCGAAAAAAAGACATGATCTTGGTCAGTGGCTTCAATGTGTATCCAAGTGAGATTGAAACCGTGGCCTCTTCTTGTCCCGGTGTATTGGAGTGCGCCGCGGTCTCCATCCCGGACGAAAAACAAGGCGAAGCCATCAAATTGTTTGTCGTTAAAAAAGATGCGTCTGTGACACCCGAAGAGATCATCTCCTTTTGTAAAAAACAACTCACCGCCTACAAAATTCCCAAAGTCATTGTATTCAAAGACACTTTACCCAAAACAAATGTCGGTAAGATTCTTCGCCGCGAATTAAGAGACGCAACAACGCCTTGAGCTTAGAAGATAAGAGACTGACTTGACAGAACATTCACTGCCCCAAGATCTTGTTTTTTATGAAAGGGGATGGTTGTCCTCCAACTCTCTTGTGCTCCTAGGGTCTCACGCGACACTCGTTGACACGGGTCACTGTACCCATGCCCAGCAACTGCAGGAGTTGCTCCATTTCTCGTTGGGCAACACACCCCTTCATGCCATCATCAACACGCATTTGCATTCTGATCATTGCGGGGGGAACGCCCATTTGCAAGCATGTTTTCCAGATGTGGACATCCACATACCATCCGGCCAATGGCAAGATGTCTTGATGTGGGAGCGCCTCGATCACATCAACGCTGGCATTGGACAAACATGTCCGCCTTTTGTTGCCACGAACCCAATGTTGCCCAACACAGAAGTATGCATCAATGACCGTGTCTGGCAAATTCATGCAGCCCCTGGGCATGACATGGATGCCCTTGTTTTATTTTCCCCTAAAGAAAAGATTCTGATCAGCGGAGATGCGTTTTGGCAAAATGGCTTTGGTGTTGTTTTTCCAGAACTTTGTGAAAAAGATGGTTTTAAGTTTGTTCGTCAAACCTTGTCCCTTATTGAAGGGCTTGCTCCAGCCATCGTTGTCCCAGGTCATGGGCCCGTTTTCACACAAGTTCAAGACAGCTTGAAGTTGGCGCACCAAAAGTTAGATCACTTTGAGGGCAAACCCCTTTCCCATGCAAAATACGCGTCCAACGTTTTCATCAAATTCAAATTGATGCAAGAACAACAGATGACGGTTGCTGCATTGACCTCTTGGGCTTTGAAGTGCCCTGTCTTGCTCAAAACTCAAGAGATCTTTTTCCCTGAGTATTCATTCTCTCAGTGGCTGGAACACATCGTCCTTGACCTGTCCCGTAAAAAAAGCATTTCTGTTGAACAGGATCTGCTGCTGAACATATAAAAACGGTTTGCGCAAAGAAGAAAACCCAGATCAATCACTTGATCTGGGTTTTTTCTGGCTATAAGAGCCTGACGATGTCCTACTTTCACACGGGAACCCGCACTATCAT
>JBAXNB010000032.1:0-19541 GCA_037134015.1 Betaproteobacteria bacterium
TGTTCTGGTTACCCGTGAACGTTTTGACGACATCGTCAAAGTTGTTGGTAAGTGTTGTGTTGAGCAACGTGGTGTCTGATACCGACATCACACCCTTTTCATCGACCGAAATACCCATTTGCCATAAAGCACCCACGGAGCTTCCTGGCGTTGAAGAGGACCCGAGCATCATGTCACGCATCTTTTGCTTGAGCATGCGAACAGTCGAGTCTCCAACCAATGTGCCTCCATACGTCGCCAAGGTCGACTTCGGGTCAGCCACTGCGGTCAGCACATTCATCGCATCGTTGTAGGCTGAGACCATCGAGTTGATGTTGGTCACCAAACTGGACGTGTCTCTCGTTAAATTGACGCTTGCTTTGGTACCGGTTGGTGCGCTCAAATTAAAGGTCACGCCCTTCACAATATCGGTCACAGCATTGGTATGACGCGTATAACTCACGCCGTCCACAGACAGTTTGGCATCGGTCGCGTTTTGAACATTGGCGCCAAAGGACAAGCCTGTCGCAGACGAGCTCAAAGTGAACGCATTCGCAGCCCCAATTCCACCCGCCAACATGATCTGTATGGGAGGAGCAGCAGGATCCATGGATCCTGTATCCACCACTTGCGCTTGAATGCCAAGTTTTCGGGAGTTGATGGCCGATGCAATGCCTTGCGGTGTGTCCTCAAACTCACTGAACATGGGGTTCGTGATGGATTTACCCGCCGTAGAGGTGATCGACAAAACGCCTGCGTTGTTGGTCACCACCAAGTCTGTGCCAGAACCACCATTGTTCAATTTGTCTAATGAATTCAATTGCATTTGCAAATCAGCCGCCAAACTGTCCAAGGTTGCGGCCGCTGGCGAGGGAGAAATGGTCAAAGGCTTGCCGTTGACACTGACCGAAAAACTTTGTAAGTCAGTCGTGTTGTTGAAAGTCACTCCTGAAACGGTGCCATTGTTGAAAATACCGCCCGAGGCACCCGCAGGGTTGGAAGATCCTGTCATCAACTTAGCGTAAGAGACGGATTGCGTATCCGAAGTAATTTGTAAATTGGTTCCAATTGCATCTCTCACCACGCTCACGTGGATATCTGTTCCACCATAAGCTGTGTTCAACTGGGTTTGTAAACTGGTTGCCAAATCCGTGATCGACGTAGAAATCAAAGTCGGCGTGATCGTCTTGGTCACACCACCCACAGTCACCGTCATGTTTCCAAAGTCTGACAAAGTGGGTGTTGAACCAAAACTCACGCCAGCCAAAGTAGCGCTTTGAGTTTGACCCAAATTCACGCCAACGGGCGTGCCTATGGTCACGACTGCATCTTTGGACAAACCCACACTATTGATGGATCGTCCACCCGCGGAATTGACCATCAAGGTGGAACCATTCGCTGACACGGTCAGGTCGGTCGTGCCCTCCAAAGCTTGCAATTGGGTTTGAAGATCCGTTGCCAAATCCGTCAAACTGGCCGTTGCTGGTCTTGGTGTTAGGGTTCTTTGAATGCCGCCCACATTGAGTGAAAACGTTTTGAAGTCACTGGTAGACGGATTGGTTCCAAAACTCACGTTGGAAATCGTGGCCGTGGAGCCTACCGCGCCTGGCGTACTGGGTGTTCCCACCAAAACACCAGCATTGGTGCCTTGAATCGTTAAGTTGAAAGCCGCGCCAGCGTTGATCGATGAGCTCGAACTGGCAAAACCATTGGACAAACTTTGCTGGGCCTGAGCAATGCTCGTCACGTTCACGCTGTGCGCACCAGGAATGGCGGTGTTGTCAGCCGTCACAGCAAAAGCCGCTGTGTTGCTGTTGTTGGCGCTCAAAACGTTGAAATTGCTCTTGTCTTTCAAAGACGTCAAACTGTCCGAGAAAGCCTGCATGATGTACATCACGCCAGACAGGCCTGAAATCTTGGAGTCGTTTTTAGTGATCTTGGAGTTGATCTCGTTTTGCTTTGGCGCCATCTCTGCATTCACCAAATTTTGAGCAAGCGCAGCCGTATCTACGCCAGAACCAGCACTCAAAGAGTTGATGATCTTTTGCGCAGACGCTTGGTTGGCCTGCTGCAAACTGGCTGCAGATTGCGCTGCCGTGCTTGTAGCTGAGGTCGATGAACTTGAACTGACTGCGCTGGTGCTCATAGGAATGTTCTCAGGACGCTTTATATCGTGTTGAATCTAAAATTAGATGTTTAACCCTAACCAATCGGCACATTTCAAAAAAACTTGATGGCTTTCTAAGGTTTTGATGCTTGAGCAACCCATCAATTGATGTAATTGAAAAGGCTCAATTTACTGATCTTGGCAAATCCACTCTGAGCTGCTTGCAAGGCCAACTCGTCTTTGTTCATCTTGGTGATCGCTTTGGTGTAGTCCAAATCCTGAATATCTGACAAGGTTGACTGCAGGCGAAGGTTCACTTCGCCCAAAATACTGCTTTGCATGTCTGCGATATTGAGCGAGGTACCGACCTTGGCGTTGGCATCACTCAAACCCAAAGTCATCGTGTCGATTTCCTTCAAGCCTTGCTGCATACCTACCCTATCGGACGTTTGAATGGACGTGATCAAGTCACCCATGGCCTGAAAAAATCCGACACCCACTTTCCCGCCTTTACCATCATCCCTTACCAAACGCGTGAATGCATCCGAACCAGGTGTGTTCATGGAAATCACTCGACTGTCTCCTACGGCAACCGTCAGACGCGTTTGGTCTCCTTGGTAATTGATCATGCCTTTTGCATCCGGACCAAAGGCCGGTTGCCCAACTCGGCTGCCTGCAAAGATGAAGTTACCGTTGCTGTCTTGTGTGTTGGCAATGCTTAAAATTTGATCCCTCAATTGCGTCATTTCTTGCGCAATGGTTTTTCTGTCGCTTGGCCCCATCGTGTCGTTGTTGGCCTGAACGGTCAACTCTTTGATTCGGCCCATGACGTCATTGGCACTTTTTAAAGCGGTGTCTTGGGCTGTCAAATTGTTTTGCAAAGTTTTGATGCTTGCAACATATGCATTTTGCTTAGCAATCTCCGTGTTCAACCTGGTCACCAAAGACGCCTTGTCTGGCGCGTCACTCGGTTTGACAATTTGAAGGGATGTTGACAATTGTGTTTGTGTTTGGGATAGACTATTTTGCAAGGTCGCCAATTGCGACGACGCATTGTCAAAATACTGCCCTGTGGATACTTTCATGACCATTTTGATGTTCTCCTATGATCAACGAATTTGAACGATCGAGTCAAACAGTTGACTCGATACCTGCATGGCTTTGGCGGCGGCTTGATAGGCCTGCTGATAGCGAATAAGAGACGCTGCTTCGTCGTCCAAATTCACGCCTGAGACTTTGTCTCTGGCCGCAACGGCCTGGTTGTTCACCACCGTCAAAGCCTGCTGCGTGATGGTGGCCTGTTGAGAGGTGTTGCCCACCTTGTTGACTTGGTCAATGTAGCTGTCTGAAATGGTCAATCCATTCAGCACTTTTTTCTTGGCCAATTCAGCCATGATCTTGATATTTTGGTTGTTCCCCAGACCATCTTGATTGCCATCGACTTGGAACACATCTCCAGGAGTGGGCGGCGCACTCAACTGAATGCTCAATCCTTCATACTTGACGACTGGATTCAAAACAGAATTGTCATAGTCGCGGCTGGCCAACTCGGTTCCCGTTTTCACATCTGTGATCGTATAGTGATTGGCTGCAGTGAATTTGATACTGAGCGACTGTGCCCTCAATTTTTCTTGGTGATCACTTGGCGTACCTGTGTATGAGGCTGCTACGCTGGCAGTCCCATTGCCTGTCATGATCAATTGCAAATCATCAGGAACGGGGCCATTGATATAAGCCCCTGTTCTGAAACCCGCTTTGGCCAAATCAGCTGGTGTGCCATTGTTGCCAAATGAAATTCGGATACTTGAATTTTTAGGGTCTGAAAGATCTCGCGTCAAAACAATTTGACCCGTATACGATTGAGAAGCCACATTCAATGCATTGTTGCTACCAGTTGACCCACTTTGACCGATCCTGATCGTATCACCCTGATGTCCCGGCACATTGAACAGTTGCAAATCTCCATTGATCGATAAATTGGCCACCACATTGGTTTGAGCTGACTTTGCATTGATCGCTGCAATCAAGGTTTTGCTGTTGTTGTACTGTGTTGGCTCAAGGCCTCCAGGAGGAATGACACCGATGTCCACGCCATTGATGCTCAAGGCTTTTTCAAAGTTCAAAGTTTTGGCCGGCGCGGTCACCAAATTGGTTTGGGAGACATGAACATCCGTTAAACCCGCCAAATTGATCCAATTGCTGATGTCATTGAGCGACAAAGTTGCTGGGTTTCCTGGAGAAGTTGCGACCAAAGCTCCCATAGGCACCTCATTGATCACCAATGCCCCTTTCGGTACCACAGTGCCAGTCTGTGTCAGGTCAATTCGATTGCTGGTCAAAACTGCCGCAATTGGAACGGGCGGTAAGGGGTTACCGACACCATCGAACTGTTGTGAATTGATGGGATCGGCTTTGATGCCATAAAACACATCAGCACCCAAATAGCCATTGACACCAACGGTGTTCAGATACTTTGTGCTGTAAGTTGCAGGTTGAGTAAATCCATTGTCTGGCGTCAAAATCTTGAATTGCTGATCCGTCGTCAAGGGTTGCCCCAAAATCTGACGACCATCTCTGGTGATCATCTGCAACTGTTGCCCGGGTTGAGCGTTGTCAAGAAAAAATGCAGGCGAGTTCAATCCAGCAGCGACGGTTGCCAGGACTGTATAGTCCTTGGACCCTTGATTGACCACCTTCAGTCCCGATGCAGGATTAGGGTTGTTCACCAAAAAGGGATTGCTCACACTGGGAATGGGTGGAATCGGCGTGTAATTGACGGTCGCTTGAACGGAGCTGGGGTTGCTTACATTTTCAGCCACCCTGAACTTAGAACCCGTTGCGAGCCTTAAACCGTCCGAAAAAGTCACTTGCATCCCGGCCGCCTCGTTGGGCACGGTTAGGTCAATCTTTAACAAATCAACCCCTGAGTTGCCATATGCATCTACACCGTTTCTTTGAACCGTGTTGACTTGATCCACAAAAGTTTTGGCAAGCAAATTCAAACTTTTTTGAGCCGGATCCAAAATCTGACTCATGAAGGTTTTAAGTCCCCCAATGGTGCCGCCACTTGCGTCAGCCAAAGATTGGGTATTGCCATAAGGATCCAATAAAAGCCCAAACGGATCTGCCGACTTGTCATTTCGTCCAATGGGTACACTTTTTTGACCATTGACCACAACACTTTGAGAAATCGTTCCGCCCAAACTCACAGTGACCGTACCGTTGGCGGTGAAACTGGTGTTGATGCGCGTCAAGTTCGACAGTTGCCTTAACAACAAGTCGCGGCGATCCAACAACTCAGAAGGCTGATTGGCCAATTTTGCGTTGGACGTCAATTGGCCATTGACCAACGCCAATTGTCCGGTCAAGGTATTGACTTGAGAAATCGCACTGTCAAGAGCCTGTTTGGTGTCGTTCGATACAGAGTTCAATTGGGTCGACACTTCAGCAAATCTAGAAGTCACGCCGCCCGTTGTCGTTAAAAATTGATTTCTAACGACACTGGAAGCAGGATCTGTCGACAAGGCGTTGGCATCTGTAAAGAATTGGTCCAAAGCTGAGCTCAAACCTACCGTCTTGTCACCCATGATATCGATGACACGTTGAGAGTAATCAACGATAGGTGTTTGTGTTGCCAAGTCGCTGTTGCTGTTGAGCAAGTTCTTTTCTGCAAAAACGTCCACCTGCCTTGCAACCGCTCCATACGATACACCCGTTCCGATAAAGTTGGTGGCCAATTTCTCAGGGGAGTTGGCTTCTAAACTTGCAACTTGCCTCGAATAGCCTTCCGTACTGGCGTTGGCAATGTTGTTTGAAACCGTTGTCAAGGCCCTTTGGTAGGCCGCAACCGCGGAGCTGCTGATCCCAAGTAAATCACTCATGATCCACCTCCCAATTGAGTCGTGGTCATGGGCGTATCAATGCTGGCCGTGTCCCCCAAAGAAACCGGTCTTGCTGGCAAGGGTTTGATAAAGGGGCGAAGGACTGGCAAACCCTTGGGCTCGTTGCTTTTGATTTCAAAGGGCTTGGCGGGCTTGACCAAGGGCAAGCCTTTTTGCTCAAGCCCTTTGCTGCCATCTAGAGTTAATGCGTTCGCATCTTTTGCTGGCCCGCTCTTGGAGAGTTGGGTCACCAGCATATCGGCAAACCCCATGCTGTTTCTTTTGGCCATTTGAACCGACAACTCTTTGTCAAACATGCTTTCAAATTGATCGCTCGCATCGGATTGAACCAAGTCACTTTTCATCTCTTTGTTGGCATCTCGCATGGACTTCATCATCATCTGGATAAAAAGTCCTTCGAAATGCTCAGCTGTTTTTCTAAGCGCGCCCTGCTCATCTTGTTGGGCCTGGCCTTTCAACTCGCCCAAGCCCTGAAAGTCCAAATAAGAATTGGACGCGGTGCTTGCTGGTGAAGATAAACCCAAGGACGTGCTCATGATGTGCTTTTAAATGATGACCAATTCCGCTCTCAAGGAACCCGCACTTTTGAGGGCCTCAAGAATCGCGATCAAAGAAGAGGGTGAGGCACCCACTTGGTTGACCGCATCCACCAAATCTCTGAGCTCTACACCAGGCTTGAAGAGAAACATCGGCTTGTTAGGCTCGTTCACATTGACCTGCGCGTTTTGTACAGCTTGCGTCGTTCCATTGGACAAGGCATTGGGCTGAGAGACTTCATTGGTCGCTGTAATGGATACAGAAATCGTGCCATGGGACACTGCGGCTGCTGTCAGCCTCACGCCCCGGTTGATCACAACGGTCCCCGTTCTGGAATTCACCACCACGCGAGCATTGGGCTCGCTTGGTTGAACCTCTAAATTTTCAAGCATGCTCATGAAGGCCACCCGTTGATTGAGATCGGCCGGCGCTCGCACTGAAATACTGGTTCCATCCAGAGCTTGTGCTACATCCCCACCAAACTTGTTGTTGATGAGATTCACAATGGATGCATTGGTTGAGAAGTCGTTGTCACGAAGGTTCAAAAGCAAATTCTCTGCCTTGTCAAAGGGCGTGTCCACCATGCGCTCGACAATGGCGCCAGAAGGAATCCGTGCAGACGTAGGCACCCCAATCGCAACCTTAGAACCAGCAGCTGAGGCATCGATACCTGTAGCCGTCAATGAACCTTGCGCCAAGGCATAGATTTCTCCGTCCACACCCCTCAATGCAGTCATCACCAAATTGCCACCTCTTAAATTAGAAGCCTTACCAATCGATGAAACATTCACATCAATTTTTTGACCAGGCTTTGCAAATCCAGGCAACTCGGCGGTCACCAACACGGCCGCGGTGTTCTTGATATCTACACGGGCAGTGGTCGCAACTTGCTCAAAGTCAGACAAGGGGCCATCGATACGAACGCCCAATTGGGCCAACATGGCTTTCATGCTTTGGGTGGTGAAGGGCACAGACGCATCGTCTCCCGTCCCTTGCAAACCCACCACCAAGCCAAATCCAATCAATTGATTGGGCCTTTGAGCCGCTAAAGTTGCCAAATCCTTGACCCGGTCAGCTTGCGCCAAACCTGTACAAAGCAGCAACATGGAAAGTATTAATTTACGCATAAACGTTTGATGTTCTTTAAATTGTTTTGAAAGGTTTCAATCAAAAGGGCCAAAACTTGTGCATCACGGTGGTTCCCCACCCCACCTTGCTGGCGTTGGCCAAGTCGCCAATGCCGCGGTAAGCAATTTGTGCGTTGGCCAAGCGCAAAGAATTGACTGTGCCATTGGGCCCAATGTCTTGAGGACGAATGACCCCTGCGACCTGGATGACTTCGGTGCCTTCGGCCAGGCCTAGTTTTTTCTCGCCACGAACCATCAAGTTCCCATTGCTCAGTATTTCAACCACGGTGACCGCAATCGATCCTTGCAAGGAAGCTTGCTGACCAGCTTTTCCTGTTCCCGTGCTGTTGACCGTGCCTTGACTCAAATCCAAGCCGTTCAAAACGGGACTCAAGGAGCCCAGTTTCGTGCTGAGTCCTGAAGGCAATGCGGTGTTCTTGGTCACGCGACTGACATCGCTATTTTGTGTTCTGGCAGATTGCGTGGACTCGTTCAACAACACGGTGATGATGTCACCCACTTGGTAGTTGCGTCCTCGACCAAACCAGGCATCGTTTTGTGAGTTCCCATAAATACCACCTGTCGCCATCTTGGGTCGATCACTGGCCAATGGGAACACGGGTGTAAAGTCTGGGGATGGGGCCAAAGCATTGACCTCAGGCTCTACAGTTGCACAGCCACCCAGGCTGATCAGTACCAAAGCACCCAATAACATACCGCCCAAAACACCTAAAGTTTTTTGGGATAGCGTCGATTCAGACGATAGAGCAGTGAATGTGTTCATCAAAATATTCCAGTTTCGTTCAATTGAGGTTTTCAAATCACATTTACATGTTCTGGTTCAAGAACTTGAGCATGCCGTCAACCGCTGAGATCGACTTGGAATTGATCTCGTACGCACGCTGCGTCTCAATCATGTTGACCATTTCCTCGACCACATTGACGTTGGAAGCCTCCAAGGAGCCTTGGTTGATTTTTCCAGCACCCGCCACACCTGGCTGTAAAACCTGTGCTTGTCCACTGGCAGCAGAAGCGGTCATCAAATTGTTACCAATGGGGGTCAGACCACTTGGATTGACAAATCGCGCAATCTGAATCACCCCCAAATTTTGCTGTCCACCGCCTGCATTGAGTTCTGCTGAAACGGTTCCATCTAGCCCCACGGTAACAGAAGCGGAATTGTTGGGAATGGTGATGGGAGGTTGCAACAAGGCACCATTGGCGGTGACCACTTGGCCGGTGCTTGATATCTTGAAATTACCATCTCTTGAATAAGCCAAGGTCCCATCTTGCTGCGTGATTTGGAAATAACCTTCGCCGGTGATGGCCAAATCAAGTGAATTTTGAGTGTTGATCATGTTGCCTTGAGCAGCAATCTTTTCTGTGGCAACCACTTTCACACCCGTACCCAGCATCAACCCCGTGGGTGACTGCGTATTGGCTGTGGTTTGTCCACCTGCTTGACGAACGTTTTGGTAAAGCAAGTCTTCAAAGACCGCGCGATCTCGCTTGAACCCCGTTGTGTTCACGTTGGCCAAGTTATTGGAGATCACATTCATGCGCATTTGTTGCGCATCCAGTCCCGTTTTTGATACCCAAAGTGCTGCGTCCATCAGACCCTCTTTTCTTTATTTACTCTGATCTTTGACTTGGCATTCAACATGACGCTTTTACGTCATTTCATTGCCCAGTCCCGAATTTCAGGAAAAGAGGACATCTTCAGATATCAACCCTCTTTTCCCATACTTGACTTAAAAAACACCGTCACCATCACGCCAGCTTCATCATTGAAGCGCCCGACTCGTCGTTGGACTTGGCCTCTTTGATCATCCTGACTTGGTTCTCAAAGGTTCGGCTTTGCTCAATCAACTTGACCATGGTCTCCATAGGATTGACATTGCTGCCCTCCAAGACACCTGTCGTAATAGTGGCTCTATTAGGACCAGAAGCAAAATTCGAGCCAATCGGTTGACCGTCAACTTTGAACAAGCCGTCTTGACGGCGTGCCAATGGGGTTTGACTGGCATCTCGGAGCATGATTTGACCCACAAGCGCTGGCTGGGGAACGCCAGGCTGCGCAGGATCGGTTGCATAAACTTGTCCATCATCGGCAATCGTCACCTTAAATCCCGCTGGAACGGTGATCACACCGCCCCCTTCGGCTTGAATGACATGGTTGGTTCCTGTTTCTAGGACACCGTTGACATTCAAATGCAAGTCCCCTCGCCTGGTGAAGGCAAGCTCCCCATTGGGTGCAGTCACCCCCATCACGGTTGCGTCGTTCATCATGATGTCCAAATCTCTGCCCGACGTGACCATGGGGCCTGGCGCCAATTGAACCAAATCCGTGTGGATCGCTTGAGGCTGAAAGCGTGAGTCAAAACCCTGACCATCGGCTTTGAACGCCTTCATCGCCACCTCATAAGTACGCTTAAATCCCGTCGTGTTGATGTTGGACATTTCATGGGCCAAGACCTGACGAGACAAGCGCTGCTCATTCATTGCAGCGGTAGAGTTAAAAACAAGACGTTCCATGATGGTTTTTTATATCAAGATTGAATGGGTCAAGACACTAGTTGCTTGTGGTTTTCAATTAAGCTCGGATTTGAATGATGGTTTGCGTGAGCGTTGTATCCGTCTCAATGGCTTTCGCATTGGCTTGGAAATTTCGTTGCTCGGTGATCAAATCCACCAATTCTTGCGTCAAGTCCACGTTTGCATTCTCTGTTGCACCTGACTTCACCGTTCCAAAACCGGCTGAACCGGCTTCACCCAGTTTGGCAACACCAGATGAGGAGCTGGCATAAAAGGATGCATCACCAATCTGCCTTAAGCCAGCTGGGTTGGCAAAGTTCACCAACACCACTTTACCCAAGGAGTTTTGTGAACCATTGGAGTAACTGCACTGAACCAGTCCATCGGTACCCACCGCCACACCCACCAAGTCACCTTCAGGTGCACCGTCTTGTGATTGCGACAAAACCGCATATGGAGATGAAAACTGTGTTGACTTCGTGTAGTCAATGTTGATGGTCAAAGATCCTTTACCGTTGGGGAGAAAGACCGTATCGAGTTTTGCACCACCTTTGGGAGAAACCAAGTTTCCTCCTGTGTCAAAGGTCAATTCGCCTTTGTTCAAATAAATAGGTGACCAAGCAGGCAAGGCACTGAAGCCAGTCGCACTCGAGGTTTCCTTACCAAACGCATCAATGTATTGTGAAACAGGTGTTCCAGACGATTCGACTGTTGATTGAGTGGGTTTGATCCATGTCGAAGTTGAACCGCGTGCAGCTGTCACGTTGGACAATCCCCACACCGAGTCTCCACTGACCTTGATGAATGAGTTGGTTGAAGCCGTACCAGATGTAAACGACAAGGCATTTTTCAATGGATCGTAGGACACCTTCACACCGGAGACGCTGGAGCCGGTCAAGCCACTCAAGGCTGGAGGACCCTTCAACCGGTTGATACCATCTTGCAAAGCTTGCACAAAACTGTCCAAGGTGTAGTTCGGTAAAGGCGGGATCACCACGGTGCCTTTGACATCATCCACAGAAACCACAAACTTGTTGTTTGAAGCATTCACCTCAAAGTTTTGATTCAAGTTGATGCCAATGGCTGAGCCCGTCATGGTCGCAGGTGTTGAGGTCGTTCCACGAACAGCGATATCGGATTTATTGATGCTGTAAGTCACTGTTTTGACATTGTTGTTGGTGACAGTGGCGGCGTCCACCGTACCAATCGAATTACCATTGGGATCAGATTCAATCAAACCCAATTTGTTTCTTGCAAAGCTATTTCCCAAATCACTGCTCTTGGTTAAGATTTTGATACTTGAGCCGTCACCTGTTGTTCCAGAAGAAAATACAAACTTTTGGTTCACACTGTCATAGGTGACCGTTGCGCCATAACGTTGATCTTTGACTGGGGTGATTAAATCGCCCTGCGGATAAGCCGTCAATGTCAAAGCGGTAGCGTTGGGATCTTGCTTGATGGTCGTTGTCACACCCATCAAGGCATTGGGCGTGTTCACGGACAGGAACGTCCCCACAGCTGGTGTGAACGTAAAAGTTTGAAGCGCCGCATCGTAAACAGCGGTGATGCCGGAATTAGCGGCTAGAAGCTGATCGTTGATACTTTTAGCTGTTTGTTCAATCGTCATTTGTCCTGCAGCAGCTAAAGGGGCAGGGTTACCTGCAGTGCCATCCAAAACCAAAGTAACTAGGCCCGTGGGAGGAATCACCCCGTTGACAGCAGGACCTTGGGTCGTGATCAACAGGGTGCGGTTCGCATTGGAGTTGAAATTGAACAATCTCTCATTGCCAAACTGACGATTGATGTTGTTTTGCAATTCTTGGGCGATTTGCGCACCAGATAATCTAGTTCCCGCGGGCAATTTGGTCAAGTAATCCAAACTGACGGATTTTGTAGGACTGCCATCGATACTGATAGAAAATATGTTCTTCAAATTATCGACTGAATTGGCTGCAACGGGCAGTTGACCCGTTGCAGCGCCATTAAAAGATCCCGTAAAATCAATACCATCGCTTGAAAGCGTTGTTAAATTGGGGGCCAAGCCACCAGAGACACTGGCTGGAGCTGAGACCCTGACGTCCGTTAAATCCGTCAAAGCAAATTTTTGTGTCTTTTGGTTCACCAACAAATCAGACACCTGAGACAAGGGCTTCAATTGCCCGTATTTATTGACAAACAAGGGCTCACCGGTTGTCGTATCTGTGGCTTGCTGCAAAGCTGCGTTGACCAAGGTGTCCCCGACATACACATAGGTTTGCCATCTGTTGTTGGGAGATTTTTGAGAGGCATTTTGTGTCTTTTGATAATAGACCGTGGCCAAATACCCATTACCCCCTTTGTCGTACACCGTCAAGGCCGTACTCTTGTTGTAGGTCGTAGAGTCGTTTCTATTGAAGTCGACAGGTATCACCGGCGCATCGGCTGGGAAGTTCAAACCCAAGGTCACTTGTGTGGTTTGCAGGGCTTGTCCTGTGGTCTTTTGGGGAATGGTCAACACGCTCATGTTGCTCACGTCAGCCTTGCCCGAGCTATCGACCTTGGCTGCCATCAAGCGTTGTCCAGAAGAGTTCACCACATTGTTTTGGTCGTTCATCATGAAGGTACCGTTTCTGGTGTAAATGTCTTGGAATCCGTCAGGAGATTTCAGTGGGAAAAAACCGTCACCAGAAATCGCCATGTCCAAGGTGTTCGATGAGAAACTGACGTTACCCTGTGAGAAAGCCAAGGATACTTGCTTGAGTGACACACCCTGACCAATCGTGGTGGAAGCCTTTTGCAAAGGAGAGGTGGCAAAAATATCACCAAAGTCGGTTCTGGACTTTTTAAATCCAACCGTACCAGCATTGGCAATGTTGTTGGAAGTCACGCTCATCATGGCGGTGGCGGCATTGATACCGGTGAGGGATGTAAAAAAGGACATGTTCTAACTCCGTTTAAATGATGTTCGATGCGATTTCAATTTCGCTTCAACTGTTGATGGGTTCTTTGCTCGTTTTTTCTATCGATGATCAATTGATCATCTTCACATCCGACAAGCTCACAGACTTGCCACCGTCCACATTGAGCAACCAGGTGTTGTCAGAGGTCCCAGCACTGGCTGCACTTCTGACCGTCGCCATGGTGTTGAAGTTCGGTGTTGTGTTGGAACCCGCTACGATCGCATTGATTGCAAAGGTGTAGGTGCCGTCCGGTGCTTGATTGCCTTGGTCGTCCGTGCCGTCCCAAGTGAGTTTCATATCCCCTGGCAATTGTTTGTCATAAGTTGAAGTGCGAATCACTTTGCCTTTGCTGTCCGACACAGAAAGCGTCACGCTGTCAGCACCTGTGGGCAAATTGGCAACAGCGTTCACTGGCTGAGACATCGCAAGCACAGCAGGTCCGTTGGGAACGCCCACTTTTCTGCCCACCATGGACGCACCCGTGAGCATGCGGTCGCTCGACTGGTTTGTCACCATCGTGTCCAAGCTCTTTTGCATGGCCGTTGTCGCTTCCAACTGAGAGAACTGCGCCAACTGGGCAACGAAGGCTTCGTTTTTGACAGGGTCGGTGGGGTCTTGGTTTTTCAACTGCGTGGTAAAGAGCGTTAAAAAAGCACCCTGCCCCATGGCACTTCCACCTTGGGGCTTGCTCTTTTCAGCGGCCACGTGATCTTCATAGCGAAGAATGCCATTGGGTAAAGGCGCGGCAGTTTGTGTAGCAGTTGAGACGGTAGACATGGTTTATCTCTCTTTATGATTTGGTGAGGTCTAAGGTTCTAGACATGAGTTGTTTGGCGGTGTTGACCACTTCGACATTGTTTTGGTAAGAGCGCGAAGCGGCCATCATCTCGACCATTTCTTGCATTTCATTGACATTGGACAAATAGACCATGCCGTTTTTGTCCGCGGCTGGATTGTTGGGCTCGTACAAGCTTCTGATGGGCGTGGGGTCATCTGCAATGTGATCGACTTTCACACCTCCCAAAGTTGGAAAAGCTGAGTTGGTCATCTCGTCTTGCATCAAGGCCTTGAACACTGGGCGCTTGGCTCTGAAGGCATCCTTTTCAGAGGCGGCAACTGTGGTGGCATTGGCCAAATTGGAGGCCGTGGTGTTCAACCGGACCAATTGCGAATTGAGGGCCGTGCCCGCAATGCCAAATACACTGTCAATGGTTCTCATGATCGATCACTCCCCCTTCAATGCTTTGCGAATTCCGCCAATGCGGTTTTCTAAAAACTGAAGCGTCGCTTGATAGTCGCCTGCGGCTTTACCAAACTGTGCTTGCTCTAAACTGATCTCAACCGTGTTGCCATCAAAAGAGCTGTTGTATGGAATTCTGTAACGCATGCCATCGTCTGGCATATCTTGAATGCCCGCATAATGCTTTTCATTCGTCGCGTTCAAATACTCGGTCTTGACGTCTTGAAGCATGGCTTTGAAATCAACGTCTTGTGCTTTGTAGTTCGGTGTGTCGGCATTGGCAATGTTGCGAGCCAAAACTTCCATGCGCTGACTGCGCACGGACAAAGCTCTCTCATGAATACCAAAGGCGTCTGATAGTAAGTTCATCTTTTCATGCTCCTTTTTTGCCACACATCGGAAGACTGGTATGTTTCCCGACACCCGCCCCTCAAGTTAGAAGGGATCGATCCGATCATGCAAAAGCTGTGCCATGAACTTTTTTTATTCATATAGGTCACGACTTGTTTGAACGGATCGGCAAACATCATCCCTCTTTCGATGCAGACGACACTCGAACAGTTCATGCAGTGGCAAACTCTTGCCACTTATGTCTACGCTCATTTGCCCATACCATTGTTCACCCCTGTCAAGGAGCTGCTGAGATAAGCATTGACTCTCAAGGCTTGACTGCGTTTCAAGTTGTTTTGCAGTTGACTCTCCAAAGACGCCACCTGGGTAGCACCTGAGTTGTTAAGAGACGCATTGGTTTGAAAACTCGGCTTGATCAAGTTGCCGCGTCCGTCGATGGTTGACGCAAACGCTGAAGAGACCACCGAGGGCGAACTCGAGGAGGCGGACGAAACCAAGGTTGAAGCGCCGCTTCTCATGGCGTCCTTCACGGCCCGTTCGTCCAAGCCCAATTTATCCAATGCGTTTTGATGCAAGCCTTTGAGCAAGGAATCTCGGGTGATCGGGGCTCGATTGTCTTTGTTCACATGCAAGTGCGCCGCTTGGGGACCCGCGATGTTCAAGCCCACATTGGTTCGCGTCTCGCTTTTGGCCGCTGGCGTTAAAACGGTCAAATACAAATCATCCAAATGGGTTGGGCCTGCGTTTTTAAGACCTGTTTGATCAAAATATTTGCTCACCAAGTCCAATTGTTGCAAGACACTTTGACCCAAAATCGCTTTAGGGTTGGTGGCAAATCCCGCACTGGCAGCACCTCGATCCGGTCCATCACAAAACTGAATGATGCCGTGGCAACGGTTGTTGGTGGACTTGGGATTCATCCCATCGCTTTCCATCAGCGTGACTTTGGCAAAATCATCTGGTGCAAATTTATACTGCCTGGCCAGACTCAAAATCTTGTCGTGCACGGCTTGCTTTTCTTGGGGGGGGATGAAACCCTTGTCGACGGCACGGTCCAAGGTCTTTTGCAAAATCGGGTAAGCAGAGCCATTGAGCCGGGTCATCAATTGAATTTGGGAGGCTGCGGTCAATGCCGCGTTGGGATCCGTTGTGCTGCTGCCCAAAAGAGACGGCATGGCGTTCAATGAAGGCGTCAAACCATCGCTGCCTGTTGCCTTGAATGCATTCATGCCATTCATTTGATTGAGCTTGGCTTGTAGATTGGCCGGCAAATTGTTCATGCCTGGTATCTGTGCGTTGTTGCCATCCAAGCCACCAAGTCCCATCACTGACTTTGAAGATGCACTGGGAGCATTGGGGTTCAAAGCGGAACTCATCACACCAGCGGCCATTTTGCTGATGGCCGCTCTTTGCTCCAAGAGCTGCTGTGTACTTATATGAGCAGATGCAGTTTTTTGTGCTTGGCTTGGTTCGTCCAAAGTTGGACCGATCGCCGCATGTGTGACAGCGCCCGTTGGCGTGTCACCGCCCCGAGCGGGTTCTTTCACCCCTTGAGCGCTCACGCCATGAGACTCATGAGCCTCAAGAGGCTCAAGCACTTGCTCGCCATCGGACAAGCCCAACTCACTGCTGGACTGCGCAGAGCTGGACAAAGATGCCTGACGGCTTGCGTCTGCAAAGGAAGCATTCAAGTCTTTGGCCACTGGCGTTGACGGTTTTTTGTTGTCCGCCACGAACGAGCCCTCAAGCAAGCTGGCCTCCAAGGAGGCCAGCTGAAGCCTTTGTCCAGGAAAAATCAAATTGGGGTTGGCTATGCCGTTTTGACGCGCAAGGTCAAAAACCATTTTCTTTAGATCGCTTGGATTGGGAACAAATCCTTTGGACAACAAATGATTTTTAACCAAGGATGTCATATTGTCGCCAGGCTTGACCAACACTTGTGACACATCTGGACTCAAGATTGACGGAGTTCCGACACGATTGGCTTGCTGGGTTTGTGACAAGGCTTGCGAAAAAGCCGCCCTGACCGCCTCGGAAGCATCCGTCTTTTGCTCAGACAAGAATGAATGATTCACCTCTACAGATGAATAGTTTAGGAAACCTTTTGTATCAATATTCAAGGACATAATATGTTCCATTCGAGACTAAAAAACTGGCATCAAGTTTGCTTATCTAAACCCGTGAACGTAAAAATTACGTCAAAACTTCAACACCATGAGTACCTATTTGCAAATGCTGTGCCGTTATTTCAAACCGTCGAAGACCCATGCGCCAGTGCCCTTAGAGAGCTCTGGCGGGGAGTTGGCCGTGTTTGATTTCCTGAACAACAGGCCCCTTGGGGGCATGCTTGAGTCCACTTCAAAGGGTGCCATGCGTGCAAGTCCCAACAAACTGATGCTGTCCCTACAATGGATAGGACAATTGACCTGCCTGCTCACCTTGGGTTTGAGTCCCTTGAGCGCTCAAACCTTGAACGCCGTGCAGCTTGCTTCACTGGGCAAGGTCCAAGAGACGAATGCAAGCAACAAGCCCACGGAGCCCCAACTGCTGCTGCAAAACGAAGCGCGAAATTGGTTGGCCAAGCAAGTTGCTATGAATGTGGACCAAGTTCAAATTGCCGACATGGACAGCAGATTGAAAGTTCAAAGTTGCTCTTCAGGTACGGTCTTTGACCATCCCTTTGCCAACCGTCAAGTCATCAGGGCTCGGTGTGAGAGCCCATCCTGGCAATACTTTTTAAAGGCTTCCTATGCGGACGATCAGGCCGCCTTGCGCGCGGGCAAAGTCAGTCCGGTCCTTGCCACCACCAAGCCTATCGGCATGGGTGAAGCCTTGACCAAAGCCCAAGCTCTGGCAAGCACAGGCGCCCCAGTTTCTCAAACTCAGAGCGTGAGCAAAATCAAAACCGTCTTGGTGGCCAACCAACCTCTCAGACGTGGCACTGTTTTACAAGCCTCCTTTTTCAAGCAAGTGGAGTTGCCCGTCAACTCCACCGATACGATGGTCTTGACTCAATTCAAGGAAATTGAAAACACCGAGCTCTTGCATGACATGGGCGCAGAACAAGCCATCAGAAATTACGACATCAAGCCCACCTTGTTGGTCAAAAGAGGCCAACAAGTGAACTTCTCTGTCGGAGAGGGTCGGGGGTTTTTGATCACCATCAAGACCGAGGCGCAACAAGACGGCTCTTTAGGGGACCAAATCAAGTTAAAAAATGTCGAGTCGGGTCGATTCATATCTGGTGTGATCACTGGACTGAACGAGGCCCGGGCTCTATGAGATGCGTTTTGATGAAAATTAGAACTAAAGTACAATTTTGAAAGTATTTTCAATTATTTTTCAATTTTGTCTCAAGTTTTCTAAGGGACAGACCGAGTATATAGATGCCATGAAAAGGGATTGAAGCAATTCATCTCCCACCAACAGAGAAAGTGAAAACAGTATGACAGACTCTATTTCCAACAACGTCGCACGCTTTGCCCAGGCAAGCATGCCCAATAAAACAGCTTTGGACCAAAACCAAGCTGCCAACAAACAAACTTTGGCAGCGAGTACCACTTTGGACGCAGCTGGGAAGAACAACATGCCCACGCAAGCCTCTTCGGTGACTTTGAGCAACGTCGCACAAAAAGTGATGGCTCAGCCGTCCTTTGACCGTGCAAAAGTTGACTCGATCAAAAAGGCGCTCAAAGAGGGGACTTACCCCATCAACCCAAGGAAAATTGCTGAGAACTTTGTGTCTCTAGAGCAAATGATCCAAGGTTGATTGAACGCTTAACCAAGAATCATGATGGACACCACTGATTCAATTGAAACGGCTTTCAAGCCCAATCCCGCCGTGCTCTTTGAGGTGATGCAGCGCGTGGATTCGCTCGAGTCTGTGCTAGAACAAGAGTTTGAGGCCTTGAAAATACAAGATCTTGATCACTTGGACCGTCTCTTGAACGCAAAAAACACGCTTTTAGAAGAAATTGGCCAAATGACGGGCGTTAAAAGCCCTGAAGACGCAGACGAATTGGATGATTCATGGCAGAACTTTCGATCCAAGATGCTGTTTTGCAGAAATTTGCACCGTAGAAATGAAATATTGATCTTGCGTAAATTGGATGCCATACGAGGAGCTCTGAAGAGTCTTCAAATCATGGATCCGAGCAGCTCGGTGGAAGTGTACGATCGCTTGGGCAAACTCAACCGCATCAAACGTTCAAGAAACTACATGGCGAGTTGATTTAGACCAACTATTTTTTCTACAACTTAAAACTCCAAGCTCATGGTGAAGATCATGGGCTTTTGTTTTTTTCGTCGCCTGGCTTCATGCCTTTTAACCAATAGACCCAGGACAAAATCACCGCCACCGCTGTGAACATGTCTTGTGGAATCTCTTCGCCCACATCCAATTTACTGAGCAAGGCCAAGAGTTGGGGGTCCTCGGCGACATACACACCTTGCTTTTTTGCCTCTTCGATGATCCGCTTGGCCAATTCATTTTGCCCCTTGGCGGTGACCTTGGGCGTTTTGAATTTGCCATATTCTAGGGCCAACGCTTCAAGGGGTTTGTTCATGGGCATCTCGATTTGACCTTAAGCTTTGGCATCGACCACCGAGCCCTGTTTGGGCAAGGTTTCCAAGAGCAACTCTTGGGGCCTAGCGACGTTGAAGATCTGAAAACTTTGCAACTTAAGGCCAGAGTCTTCCAGCTCAAAACCTAGCTCTTTGGCATTCAATTGAGCCAATTGCGCCACCTCTTGTTTGACCGCCCACATGACCAAATCAACTTGCTGGCCTTGGGTGATCGTGGTGTTGAGCCAAACTTCGCCAAGA
>JBAXNB010000033.1:0-19184 GCA_037134015.1 Betaproteobacteria bacterium
AAGGCCTCCATGCCCACATCAAGCACACGTGTCATGTCGTAGCGCCACTGAAGCATGACACTCAAGCGACCATAGTCGGAGGTGTTGGGCATGGCCAACATGCGGTCGATCACCTCTTTTTGAAGCATGAAGTGCTGATCTTCAATCATTGCCACAAACTTGAGCAAGTGAAAAAGAATCGGCGTAGAAATGTTGTAGGGCAAATTGCCCACCACACGAAGAGCTTTGCTCCCCAAGTCTGCATACAATTGGCCAAAATCAACCGTTAATACATCCGCTTGGATGACCCTTAGTTTGGGATTGGCCTTTAACGTATGCGCCAAATCTCGGTCCAACTCCACCACACACAAACGATCCAAACCCTTTAAAAGTGGACGTGTGATGGCCGATTGACCCGGACCAATCTCCACCATGGATTGCCCCAACTGAGGGTTGATGGCCATGACGATTTGATCAATGACCCCGGCGTCGACCAAAAAATGTTGTCCAAATCTTTTTTTTGCAATGTGTTTCAAAACGCTTCGAACTTGAGTTCAACTCCCCAGAAGTTGTCGATGGATCGGTGCATTACTTGGTCAAGGTCTGAGGATCATCGCGGTATTCAATAAAAACTCGCCCTCTGATTTCCCGGGCCCAGTCGTTGAATGCTTGCTCAAATTTACCCTCTCTAAGAGCATTTCTCGCAACATCTCTTTGTTCCTTGGGTGTCATGGGGTTTTTTCTTCTCTCTAGGACCTCAATCAAATGAACGCCAAATCGAGAAATCACGGGGTCAGAAACTTCCCCCACCTTGAGTCGGTTCATGGTGTCTTCAAATTCAGGCACAAACATCCCTGCACTCGCCCAACCCAAGTCCCCACCGCTTGGGGCAGAACCATCTTGTGAAATGTCCCGAGCAACTTTTGCAAAATCAGCCAAGCCGCTGTCGATTTGGTTTTTGACATTGAAGAGTCGCACCCGAATCGAGTTGATGCTGTCTTGCCCAGACGCGCGTACCAAAATGTGCCTGACATGCGTTTGATTGGATGTCAATTCGTTGCTCAGTGAAGACTTCTCAACGAGCTTGAGCAAATGCAGACCCGCTCCAGAGCGAATGGGACCGACCACCTCACCAACTTTCACCCCTTGCAAGCTGTTGACAAAGAGCTCAGGGTATTTGTCAACGGGGCGCAATCCCATTCGACCTCCAAGGGCCTTGTCCGGTGCTTGAGAAAACTGTTGGGCCAAAGTGAAAAACTCTGCTTTGGCAAGCAGCTTGTCTTTGACAACTTTGATGTCCTCCTCAGCTTTTTTCTCTTGCTCTGGGGTGAACCCCTCAGGTAGCCGAATCAATATTTGTGCGATTTCAATTTGAATTTGATCCTCACTGACCGAGCTCTTCAAATCCTTCAAATATTGATCGATTTCGTTTTCTGTGATCTTGATCCTGGAATTGACTTCTTTTTCTCGTAGTTTTTGCAAGACCAGCTGGTTTTGTAATTCCATCTTGAATTGTTTCAAACTGATGCCGGTGGTTTTTAATTTGCCCCTGAACTCCTCGATGTTCAGATTGTTTCGTGCGGCCAAGCTGGTCTCGGCCTGATCAATTTCAGCGTCCTGCACCTTGATGCCTTGCTGCAAGGCCCACTGAAGTTGTGATTTCTCACTGATCACTTTTTCCATGAGCTCTTTAAGGAGCACCGAGGGGGGTGGAACTTGAACACGCTGATTGCTCATTTGTGAAAGCCATTGCTGCATTTGAATCAATATTTCTTGATTCGTGACAGGCTCACTGTCCACCAATGCAACGATATAGTCTGATGACTGTCGCCTCGCATCCGTTGGTGCAGGCTCTGAAAGGCTTTTAAAGCTGGTGGGGTCTGAGCTGTTAGACGCCCCAGAAAGCTCAGGCAAGGCAGTGGATGACAGTCCTGAACGACCTGCAGGGGCGCGAAGAACTTGAGCTTGGGCAGCCGATCCCAACATAAGAAACACCCATACCATCAAGTGGGCGTTTGATACTTTGAGTTTTTTCTTTTTAATCATATCAATCATAATTTCCAAACCGACTGGGTGCATTCATGGTTTCTCTAAGATTTTGGTATCGCGGTATATTGTCTTTTAAGGTCTGCAGTGGGTTGATGCCGACCTTGGTAAAGCCCACAAACTCCAATTGAAACATGATACGCTGATTGGATTGATTGGTCGCGACTTGAAGTCGCTCAAAGACCACCCGGCCCAGCCAGCACCCTGCATCGTACTCCATTCCGACGATGGCATTGACCAAGGCATGGTTTTGTGCATCAAAATTCAAGCGCCCAACGCTGAACCATTGATCTTCGCCCAGGCCCCTACCCGGGCCTAGATCTTTGCCCTTTTTGCCCCACAAGTCATTGAGTGGCCATTGCCAAGCCAAATCAATCATTTCACTGTTGACGTCTCGCTGAAAGCTGTATGCCGCGCTCAACAAACGGTAATTGGAAGGATAAAATCGTCCCCCAACCTTGGTTTGCATGGACTCTTTGGTCGAAGGGTTGTACTGAAGGGTAGAGTCAAGGGTGAAGCTCGAGGCCATGTTCACTGAGGCCCCTAAAAGCATGTCGCTCAAACGCTCCTTGGAGACGCCCACATCAGATGGCAAGGCCACCAAGTTGTCGGCAAATCTAAAGCGTTGCGCAACGCCAAATCTTGCTCGCTCCTCACCTGAAGACTGTGAAATGAGTCGAGTACTTGCTCCCAAAGTCATCAATCGATCATCCGAAACACGGTCATACCCGGAAAAAGCGTTCTCGGTATAAACGGTGGCAAAGTTGAAATCATTTCTTCCTGTGTCATACACAGGTAAAAAGTTTTGTTTTCTGTAAGGTGTGTTCACATAAAACATCCGTGGCTCAAGGGTTTGGGTGTAATTTTGTCCGGCCCAAGAGATGGGTCTTTCAAAGACCGTTGTTGCATCCAAACTGAAGGTGGGGACCGACACACTGGCCTGTGTCTGACCATTGCTGAGAGAACGATCAAATTCATAGGTTCTGTTGAGTAAACTCAACTTCGGTGTGATCGTTGCAAAACTCAAATGAATGGGGTAGCTCAATTTACTGGCCAAGAGAGCCCTTTGGCCATTGGGTTGACAATCTAAACTGCCCGCTTGACAGGCCAGACTTCGATCCGCTTGGAATTTTGTGATGTCTGTTTGCATTGAAAATTGCCAATTGCCTAGAGACGGTCGGTACTTGGTCGTCCATTGTGGAACCCGATCAAATGGCGGCGTGATGGGTGCCGTCAAATCCTGTAAGGTCTGCCAGCGCAAACTCCTCAAGTTCGAGTTCCAATCCCCAGCAGCCCAATTCAGAGACACATCTCCAGGCAACAACCTTTCGGTCAAAGGATTTGTCGCTCTTGGGAAATCTCTCCAATAATAGTCATCACTGACTCGCTTGACGTTCAAGTTCAAGCCCAAGTGCTGGTTCAACACCTCCAAGCCACCCTGATGGGTTTGTGAATACCCCCACCTGGCTTTATCTCTCAATAGGTCGTGCTGCATGTAGTCCAACCTCACCAAACCTCGCACATCCGGGCCTTGTTGCTCCAAATATCGAAACTCACTTCCAAAATTGAGACCTCTTTTGCTCCACGTCGTTGCTTGAAAAGTTGCATCTCGATTCGGTGCGATGTTCCAATAATACGGTTGCGTGTACTCCACACCACCAATGCTGTCCAAGCCAATCGTTGGAGGTAAAAATCCAGACTTTCTGTCCGAACTCAGCGGAAAACTCAGTGAAGGAATTGGCAAAATGGGTATGCCTTTGAATTGCAAGGAAGCTCCATTGGCTTGTCCCTCATTGCTCTCGTTGTTGATATCGATCGATTGCGCTTTCAGTATCCAGTCGGGCAACCAACTGGGCCCTGGCTTGACCTGGCAAGTTGTAAACGTCGTTTGATGCACCTTGGCATGCTGGGCATCCAAGAACTCTATGCGCGAGGCTTGGCCGTAGGCGCCGTTTCTCAAGAAGCTGAAAGATGGGTCAAGGAACTCTCCTTCAAAAGTCTCTATCTTGAGGTTCAATTGGGGGCCTTGATAAACATTGCCCGCTTTGTTGACTCTCACGTTGCCCTGCGCACGCAGCAAGTCTTTGCTTGAATCATAATCAAGTTGATCGGCACGAATGACCGTATCGGACCTTCGCATTGAAACTGCACCTTCAAAATGCGTCTGGATGTCAGTTTGCCCAGACATCACGTCGGCTTCAAAAAATGAGGGCGCTTGATTTTTATGTTTCGCTGAGACTCGCTCACTCAGCAAAGCGCTTGGCTTTAACACCAAGTCACTTCTCAATGGCTTGTCTGCCACAGTTTGCGCTGAACTGCAGACATGCAAGAAGATCCAAAAAACAACAAGCGGTAATTTCAACACAAGAAATTCATGAGATTTAAGTTCAATTGAAATAAGACAACTTTGATGGGCCCTCAAAGTACGCTCAAGATTTGTACAATGAGATTATCCATGAGTACAAGGTCCCCTTCAAATGCAATTTAATACGAATCCCATTGCCTGGAACGACCCCAAGCGACAAGACGCTTTCCAAGACTGGTTCGCTCACCTTTGCATCAAGCACGATTTAAATCCTTCTACCTTGACATTGGCTTCGGCCGACGCCAGTTTCAGGAGGTATTTCCGCGTTAACAGAGCCCTAAATCCTGGCCAGTCCCTCATTATCATGGATGCGCCCCCCAATCTTGAAAATTCTCATGCCTTTGTCAAGATCTGTCACATGATGCAGGCCGCTGGACTTTTGGTGCCCGACGTTTTGGAATGGCAAGAAAGTCTTGGGTTTTTGCTCTTGTCCGACCTGGGTCACCAAACCATGATGCAAGCCCTCACCGCACCGACTGGTCTTTGGGGAGGTTTGGCATCGATGGGGGACGAGCACAGCCATGTGCTTGTGCCCACTGAGAACACGCTTGAACTGTTCAAAGACGCCACCAATGCTTTGATCACCTGGCAATTGGCGAGCCAACCCCATGTTTTACCCAATTACGATGCCACATTGCTCCATCAAGAGCTTGCTTTTTTTCCGACCTGGTACATCGCTCAAAACAAAAACTTCAATCTACAAGCACCAGGTCAAAATTGGACCGAATTGTTGGACGCCGTCTTTGCGCAAATTGTGAAACACAACCTGAGCACACCCAGTGTCTTTGTGCATCGAGACTTCATGCCCAGAAACCTCATGCTTGCGCTTGACGAGAATGAAAAAAGACTGGGTGTCCTTGATTTTCAAGACAGCGTTTATGGACCTATCACCTACGACATTGCCAGCTTGATGCGAGATGCGTTTGTCTCTTGGCCTGAGGAGTTTGCTCTTGATGTCACCATCAGGTATTGGGAAAACGCCAAAAAGCATGGGCTTTTAGATTCCAATGGTTTATGGAATGATTTTGGAGCCTTTTACAGAGAGGTCGAGTGGATGGGACTGCAAAGACACCTCAAGATAGCAGGCATCTTCTCAAGGCTGTCCCTTCGTGATCAAAAACATCACTACGCAAAAGATATCCCTAGATTCATCAACTACATCCGTAGCACATGTTATCGATACCGAGAATTAGGACCCTTTCTCAAATTCATCGACGAAGTTGAACATATACAAACCCAAGACGGTTTTGCCTTTGGCAGAGTTTGACGTGTTCAATCTCATGCTCCCGTTCACCGCCTAAACACGCCATGCCAAGAATTTATTGCGAATTGCCCCTGAATTCGAATTCCACCATAGAGCTGCCCGAAAGGGCGGTTAAACATATCCAAGTTCTTAGACTTCAACCTGGAGATGAGGTGACACTGTTCAACGGTAGAGGTGGTGAATACATCAGTACCGTTGAAGAAATGGGTAGACAAAAAGTTCTTGCTACGACGCATAAGCATTTAGCGGTTGAGCGTGAATGCGCACAAGCCGTTCACTTGATGGTTGGCATGCCCGCCAATGAACGCATGGATTGGTTGGTTGAAAAAGCCACTGAGCTTGGCGTACAACGCATCACGCCGCTGATGACCCAAAGGTCCGTGCTCAAGCTTCAAGGCGAGCGTGCAATCAAAAAGACCCAACACTGGCAACTCATCGCGATTGGTGCTTGTGAACAGTCTGGCAGAAACCGCATTCCCGTGATTGAAACCCCCGTCTCTTTGAACCATTTGCTTCAAACGATGCCAACAGACATGCACCCATTTGTTTTATCCACCAAGACGCTGAAGAGCCACGCCAATTTCCGCCCGCTTGACGGCAAAACAATTCAAGTGCTGAGTGGCCCCGAAGGAGGACTTGACCCCAAAGAGGAAGACGCCCTAATTTCTAGAGGCTTTCAGCCTTGGTCTTTGGGTTCGCGCATCTTAAGAGCAGAAACAGCTGCACTTAAAGCCCTGATGGTTTTCTCCCAAGACGTTTGACTTTCAGTCTTGCCAATTCACAGAGGTTTTTAACCAAGACAAGCCCCTAGAGGTTCCCCCAGGTTGAGCGCCGTCTTGTGGCCGATACTCTAGTCCCACATATCCTTGCCATTGACAGGACAACGCAAGCTCATCCAACACTTGAAAGATGTCAACATAGTTGAGCTCTCCCAAATGCAATTCCTGACGTGACGGGACGCCTGCGACTTGAATATGTGCAACGCGACCGGTGGGCAAATAGTGCTTTATTTTCTGAATCAAATCGCCCTCCACGATTTGACAATGGTACAAATCCATCTGTACCTTTAAATTGGACAAACCCAAGGTCTCTACAATGGCGTGGGCTTGGGATTGACGATTCAAGAAATAATTCGGAATATCTCTTGTATTGATCGGCTCAATCAACACATCTATCCCCTCTTGAGCGGCCATGTTTGCAGCCTTGAACAAGTTATCCAAATAAGTGTCTAAAAGGGGGCCCTGGTGTTCTGAGATGTCTGAGCTTGTTAAAGCACCTTGATGCTTTTGAGGCGCAGCTTGCAATGCTTGAGGGACACAACCTGCCATCGCATGAATTTGCCCACAGCCCAGTGCAGTTGCATAACGAAGTGCCAACTCAAAACCCTCTTTAAATTCAAGCTCATGACCGGGTAAACAAGCCACCCCTCGCATGCCAGCATTCCACATTTTGCTCACCATCGCGCCATCACAACCCGCTGGTGGTGTATTGATCAATACTTGTTCGAGTCGATTTTGTGCAAGCCTTTTTTTTAATTCGCTAGAGTCATGCTCATAAGGAAACAAGCATTCTACAAACTTGAACCCATCTTCATGCGCCGCTTCAAAGCGATCCAGAAAAGGCATGTCTGTGTACATCAAAGATACGTTGGCAGCAAAACGAGGCATTTTTAACCCAGATCTTGTAGATGAATCAATGACTCGTCAATGCACGAGCTTTGCGGGATCATCGGACATCATGATGTCATGAACCCACGCTTTGAGCTTGCTGATATCTGTTCTTAGTATTTCTTGCTTGACCGTCAAAATCTGTGTCGGGTGCATGGAGAAACTTCTCAAGCCCATGCCAAGCAAGAGTTTGGTATGCGTAGGATCTCCTGCCATCTCACCACAAACACTGACACCCTTGCCCATTTCTTGAGCTGCCTTGATGGTACTTAAAATCAAGTTCAAAACAGCAGGGTGCAAGGGATCGTACAAATGAGCAACGGACTCATCCGCTCGATCAATCGCCAAAGTATATTGAATCAAATCGTTCGTGCCAATGGATAAAAAGTCAAAATACTTTAGAAACAAAGGCAAGCTCAATGCCGCTGCCGGAATTTCAATCATGGCACCCAACTTGACTGGGCCGTAGACCACGCCCTTTTGATCAAGTTCGCGGCGGGCTTGCTCTATCAATTGAAGGGTTTGTTTGATCTCTTTCGCGTGGGCAAGCATGGGTATGAGCAAATGCACTTGACCGTGAGCCGCCGCTCTCAAAATGGCTCTTAACTGCGTCAAGAACATTTCTGGGTCTGCCAAGCTCCAGCGTATGGCTCTCAGTCCCAAAGCCGGATTGAGGTAGTTGTCCTCCTTGGTGCTTCTCTCCGTGGGCTTGTCCAAAGGCTTGTCAGCACCAATATCGACCGTTCGTATGGTGACCGGCAAACCTTTCATACCATGCACGGCTTTAAGATAAGCTTGAAACTGCTGCTCTTCGTCGGGCAACTGTCCATCGCGCCCCATGAATAAAAACTCACTGCGAAACAAGCCCACACCCACGGCACCTACAGCAATCGCCGACGCCGTGTCTTCTGGCAACTCAATGTTGGCCAATAACTCAACTTTTTGACCATCCAAGCTGATGGCTGGAGTATGCCGCAACCGAGATAAACGCTCGCGCTCCAAAGCGGCTTGTCTTTGCTTGAATCCGTATTCAGCCAAAATAAAGGCCGAGGGGTCAACGATCATCACCCCTTGATCACCATCAATGATCACCCAATCGTCTTGTTTTACCCAGTGGCTTGCCCCTCTAGCGCCAACGACGGCTGGAATGTCCAAGCTTCTGGCCACAATTGCCGTGTGTGAGGTTTTGCCACCAACATCGGTGACAAAGCCTGCAAATACACTCTGTTTGAATTGCAACATATCGGCAGGGGACAAATCGTGTGCCACCAGCACCAAAGGGACATCCACATTGTCTTCTAACAACAAGTCTTGTTGCCTGCTGCTGCCTGGTCTTGGCGAGTGCTCCATCGGCAAGGTATTGGGCAAACCCTTCATATGGCGCAAAATGCGCTCCACTACTTGCTCGAGATCGGCTTTTCTTTCTCGCAAATAAGGGTCTTCCATTTCATCAAACTGCCTTGCAACCACCTCCAATTGAGAAGTCAATGCCCACTCAGCGTTGTAGAGTCTCTCCCCAATCCAATGTTTGATGCCATCAGACAACAGCTCATCTTCTAAAAGCATCAAATGAACGTCCAAGACGGCCGCCAGTTCAGTGGGGGCGTCTTTGGGCATATTTTCTTGTATGCTTTGAACATCTCTGACGACGGCATCTCTGGCCATAGAGAGTCGTTTGATCTCGCTCTCAATTTGTTCTGGCTTTATAAAGTAATGCGCCACATCCACGCGGCTTGAGGCCACCACAACGACTCGCCCAATGGCGATACCGCGAGCAACAGCTAGACCGTGGATGGAAAAAGTCATCTTATTCACCTTCTCCGAATTTGTCGGCAATCAATGCCAACAACGCTGTCATCGCTTCCCCTTCACGTTCTCCATCGCACTCAATGCTGACCTCACTGCCAATCCCAGCAGCCAGCATCATCACGCCCATGATGCTTTTTGCATTGATTCGCCGCTCTCCCCTGCTCATCCACACGTCGCAAGGAAAGCTTCCAGCAAGTTTGGTCAACTTTGCGGAGGCTCTTGCATGCAGGCCTAATTTATTGATGATGGTTGTGTTGGTTTGAATCATTTGTTTTTTCTGATTGATATTGTGGGGCTGAACTTGTAAGTTGCATGACACCCTTTACGCCGCCTGACAATGCTCTTTGCACTAAATTATCTAAACTTTCACCCAAATAACAAACTGTACGAATGAGCATGGGTAAATTCACTCCTACGACCAGTCGATGATCTGTTCCGTGCGTTAATTTTTGGGCGACGTTTGACGGCGTCGCACCATAAATGTCGGTCAGCACCAACAAACTGTTTTGACCCAAATCATGTACAAATTTCTTTGCACGGCTCAAGGTCTCTTCTGGCAATTCATGAGCAGGCACGTCTAGCGCTGTTACATGCTCAGCACATTCTGGATAGACATGCAGTGCACACTCTTTCAACGCTGAGGCCAACGGCGCATGTGCAATGATCAACAATTGGTTACTCATGAGCATTACCTTTTATTTGCCTTATATTATGCCCGCTTCGTAGAAAGAAGAATGCGTATGCTGTGATGCAACAACAACAAAATACAGCCATCGAGGCTTGATAGGACTGCGTCAAATCAAAGTGCTTGTTGACCCAAAAATCAATGCTGGCCCCAAACCCCCATTGAAAGATAAAAACACCAGTAAAAATCACCAGATTAAAAGCCGACAATGCCCTTCCAGCTATTTGTGATGGGTACGACATGCCAACGGCCACTTGCGACAAAGCAACGCATGAACAACACAAAGTAAACAACACCCAAGTCCATGCACCGGTCAGTGTTGGATAAAAAATAAACATGCCTTGAACCACAAGATTCAAGGGATAAAACGCTTTGATGATCTTTCTCGGCGACCAGCCCAATGCATTGAGTTTTGGATTGAAAAATCCCCAAGCCCAAAAGGCAACCAACATGCCAAGGTTGATGGCAAATAAACCAGTTGCGGCATCTTGTGATGAATAGGCGCTAATGTTTCTCATCCAGGGTCCGGCCCATAAGGTTTGCATGGCCAACATACCGCCATAACCAATGAATCCTAAGGGAGCAATTGATAAAAAATCAGGGTGCCTGAACAAATGCCAATAGCTTGTCAATCCCTTTGTGCTCAATATAAGCTCAATATCCTTTGAGTACAAGATGTCTTTTTGATCTTTGTTTTGATGCTCTAGTTGATGCCACTTAGGTACGACCCAGGCAATAGCGATCATGGCCATCACTAGAAAGATGGCCAACAAGATAAATATCACCCTCCATCCATATTGGGGAAGTATCCACTGGACGGGCAAGGTAGAACTTAACATGCCCAATGACCCTGTCATTAACATCCATGAATTAGCACGCATTTGAATGGAGACATCCAGCCACCTTCTATACCCCGTCAGCGGCGCCATCAAGCAAGCGCTCAAACCCACACCGGTCAAGACCCTTGCAGCCCAAAGTTGTTCAAAGCTGTGGGCCATTGCAAATGCCAAGCAGCCCAACACCGCTAAACCCAAAAAACCCAGTTCCACTTTTTTAGGGCCATATTGATCTAACCAAAACCCCATGGGCAGTTGCGTGATAGAAAATCCCAAAAAGTAACTACCTGCCAACAAACCCAAATCGCTAGAGCTCAGTAAAAATTCTTCGGTCAATGTGGGCGAAAGGGTTGCCGTGATTGCTCTTAACAGGGTTGAGAGAAAATAACAGCTTGCAAACGTGAGAAACACAAGCCTTGCTTTTTTTTGATTCAATTGTTCTAGGTCCAAGGTGGGGCTTTCTTAGCGAATTGACTCAAAAAACATATTTTGAACTTCCTGATCAACCTTGTTTTTCTCTTGTTTTTTTCTTGAGTAGATGCCCAATTGATAGACCCATTGCCCTTGCTGAAACCACTGCCATTTGGCTTGGATCCCTTCTCGGGCCGTCAAACCATGAGCTAGGACTTCTTTGTTTTGAATTTTAATTTTTTTCGTACTCTCATCTGACTCTTGAACGTGATCTGAACCCGTCAAGGCGAATAAACTTGCCTTTTGCCACAAAGCAATCAGGGTTTCATCACTTATATTTTTTTGCCGTGCGAGCCTACTGATTGTGAAGTTCACATCGCCCACATTGCATACAGCCATGGTCAACACTTGTTTTTCTAGGGCAATGGGAACCTCTTTGCTTTCTTCAACGGCTTTGCATGGCATTAAAAATGTCAACTCATCTCCTTCAAATCTGTATTCTCTCCAATTCATACTAGGCGCACATGAGGCCATCATGAGCAACAAAGCCGCAAAGGATTTTCTTTTAAGCTTGAACTTGTACAACATACCAATAGCCCTTAAATAGCAAAGCGGAGCTCAACTTTAAGTTGCGCTCCGCTTACTAAGTGTGTTTATTTTGAACGCGTCCTCAATCAATCACACCAACCCAAGATTCAATGTATTTATTTTTCTCTGAAATTGTCGTGGCAATTCTTACAGGCACCACCAACAGCCGCTGTTGCTGTTTTTAAATCTTCTAATTTACCGCTCTTGGCAGCAACACTGAGCTTCAATGATTCAGTCATGAATCGATCTTGAGCTTCTTTGAATTTTGCGGCATCTTTCCAAATTTCTGGCTTCGCCTTTGTTTCTCCCTTGTCTGATCCCTCTACGAATGCAGACCATGGCAGTTTAGCTACCGCCTCAATCACTGCTTCATTTTCAATCACCTGTTTTGCATCAAAGGGGGTTTTCCCTTGAGCCATGGCGCCTAATCTTGAAAAATGTGTACCCAAAACAGTCAAGGCTGCTTTTCTGTATTTGATCGCATCTTCTGGCTTTGCAAACTGTGCAGAGGCTGAAAATGAAACCGTCAATGTTAGACAACTAAGAATATATCCAAAACCCTTTAACTTCATGTTTTTCCCTTTAAATAATGCACGCATTTTAAAATGTTCAGTTCAAAATAACTACGATGCCCCTTTTTAGAACACCATGGTATGTTATCTCAATTTCTTTTTTTAATCCCCTCTGTCTTTTCACCCTTTAAAATAGACTTTTATCACCTTCATCTTACTTTTTATGACCAATCTCATCAAAATTTGGGACTTGCCAACAAGATTATTTCACGGTGCTTTGGTTTTCTTGATCGCAGGCGCTTTCATCACTGTCAATCTTGGCGATGATTGGATGGTATTGCACGGCCAAATTGGTCTCAGTACTTTGGCCTTGATCATTTTTCGTGTATGTTGGGGGATTTTTGGTGGCCACTGGTCACAATTTAAAAACTTTGCTCTTCATCCACGCCAGGTGATTAGTTATTTAAAAGTTTCGTCTTTCACCCAGTCTTCTTATGTTGGGCATAATCCCTTAGGTAGCTGGTCAGCATTGTTGATGATTTTTTCATTAGCCCTACAAGCCCTGAGCGGATTGTGTAGCGATGATCAAATTCTTTTCAAAGGTCCCTTGACCCTTTACTTGAATGAGTCTCAAATCGAATGGGCAAGCTTTTATCATTCAGAAGTTGGACAACCCTTGTTGATCGCTCTTATAGCTACCCATGTTTTCGCCGTTCTTTTTTACAAATACAAACTCCAACATGATCTGATCAAGTCAATGCTTTCTGGCTATAAATCTAGCGACTCTGTAGTGTCAGCATCCATTGACAATCTCAAGTCCAGATTGTTGGCATTAGGCTGCTTCTCGCTCATTGTTTTTCTTTTGTTTTACTTTCTACCCGTTCAGTGATTTTGTAACTGCACAAAATTGACGTACTCAGGATCATCCTTGAAGATGACCCTGAAGTCCCAGGTCCGACTCAATGCGTCTTTGCTTGCTCTAGCATGGTCTTGGCGTCACTGACTGCAAACTCGCCGGGTCCTTCGACATTCAAACTCAGAACCTTTCCATCTTTGACCAGCATGGAATAGCGGTTGCTTCTAAGACCCAATCCACGAGCCTTGAGATCTAGCGTCAATCCAACGGCTTGTGCAAACTCAGCACTACCGTCAGCGATGAATCTGATCTTTCCCGTAGCCTTTTGATCTTTCGACCAAGCACCCATCACAAATGGATCGTTCACACTTAAACACCAAATTTCATCAATTCCTGTTGACTTCAAGCCATCGTGGTGTTCTATATAACCAGGAACGTGCTTGGCAGAACATGTCGGTGTGAACGCACCAGGCACTGCAAAAATGGCTATTTTTTTGCCAGCCACTGCTTTTTGTATGTCAACAGGGCTAGGGCCAATCGAACACCCCTCTGTTTCTACTTCATTGTATTCAGATAAGGTCAACTGGGGTAAGGCATCACCGACTTTGATCATTTTCTCTCTCCTTTAAAATGTGACATGACTAAACCTTACCGATAATAACAAACGGCCCTCTAAGGGGCCGTTTGTTGTTCTATTGATGGATAAAGTGAAGGGTTTTTAAACGGATTCAGCTTTTTCCACCAAGCGGGTAGCTACCCAGTTTTTGGTTTTAGAAATTGGTCTGCTCTCTGTAATCTCAATGGTATCTCCAGTGCTGTACTCGCCCTTTTCATCATGAGCATGGTACTTACTTGATTTACCAACGATCTTACCGTAAAGCGCATGCTTAACGCGTCTTTCAATTAAAACGGTAACTGTCTTTTCTCTTTTGTCGCTTACCACTTTGCCGATCAACGTGCGCTTGAGAGATTTTTTAGCTTCTGTCATCTTGCCATCTCCTTATTGTTTAACTTGCTTTTGAGCAAGAATCGTCTTAGCACGCGCAATACTTCTTCTAGTTTGACGAAGTTGCGAAGTGTTGCTTAAATTTTGAGTTGCTTTTTGCATGCGCATACCGAAATGCGATTTTTGCAATTCTTTGATTTCTGCTTCTAAGGCAGGTACGTCTTTTGCGCGAAGTTCAGTTGTTTTCATTTTGCTTTCCTGTTTATTGACCCAACATGCGGGTCACAAAGGTTGTACGCAAAGGCAACTTGGCTGCTGCCAAACGAAACGCTTCTCTTGCCAACTCTTCGGGTACGCCAACAATTTCGTAGAGTACTTTGCCGGGTTGAATTTCGGCAACGTAGTATTCCGGATTGCCCTTACCATTGCCCATACGAACTTCAGCAGGTTTTTGAGAAATTGGTTTGTCAGGAAATACACGAATCCAAATACGACCGCCACGTTTAACATGACGTGAGATCGCTCGACGAGCTGATTCAATTTGACGAGCCGTTAAACGTCCACGATCGGTAGATTTGAGGCCAAAATCACCGAATGCAACTGAGTTTCCTCGTGTTGCAATACCAGTGTTTCGACCTTTTTGTTCTTTGCGATACTTACGGCGTGCTGGTTGCAGCATGCTTATTCTCCTTTACCGTCCGCAACCGTGCCAGTGGGTGCGGGCGCGCTCACCTTACGGACGCGCTTGACGGTGGTTTTTGGGGCATCGGTAGCTTCAGCGGGTTTATCGCTTCCGTCAACTGGTGCGGCATTGGTTCCTGCAGGACGACGTGTTCCTGCTCCAGCTCTTGCTGGACGATCAGTCGAAGGCCTAGCATCTCTACGAGGACCACGAGGACGACGCTCTTCTTCAGTTTTTGGTTCCATGGCTACGGGGGCATCATTGCGTCCCAACGTATCACCTTTATAAACCCAAACCTTTACACCAATCACTCCATACGTGGTTTTGGCTTCAGAAGTTCCGTAGTCGATGTCTGCTCTCAAAGTATGGAGTGGCACACGACCTTCTCTATACCACTCCGTACGAGCAATTTCAATCCCATTTAAACGGCCTGAGGACATGATCTTGATGCCCTGAGCTCCCAAGCGCATTGCATTTTGCATTGCCCTTTTCATAGCACGTCTAAACATGATCCTTTTCTCAAGCTGCTGAGTAATACTGTCAGCAATGAGTTGCGCATCAATTTCTGGCTTTCTTACCTCTTCAATGTTCACAGCAACTGGAACACCTAAGCGTGCAGCCAATTCTTTTTTCAAGCTCTCAATGTCCTCGCCCTTTTTCCCAATCACAACGCCAGGTCGTGCAGAGAAAATAGTGATTCTTGCGTTTTTAGCTGGACGCTCAATGAGTACCCTAGAAACTGCTGCATTTTTAAGCTTGGCTTTTAAGTACTCGCGTACTTTGATGTCTTCAGCAAGCATGCCGGCAAAATCACGATTGCTTGCATACCAGCGACTTGCCCAATTGCGACTTACCGACAAGCGGAAACCGGTTGGATGGATTTTTTGTCCCATTTCTTAGGCCTTTCAGTTGCCGACCGTCACGTACACATGGCACGTGGGTTTACTAATACTATTACCACGACCCTTAGCTCGGGCAGTGAAACGCTTAAGCGTTGCACCTTGTTCTACATAAATGGTTTTGACTTTGAGTTCATCAATGTCAGCTCCATCGTTGTGTTCTGCATTAGCGATCGCTGATTCCAGTACTTTTTTAACAATACCGGCTGCTTTTTTCTGTGTGAAGGTCAAGATGTTGAGGGCTTGATCCACTTTTTTTCCACGGATCAAATCAGCAACCAAACGCCCCTTGTCGACTGATAAGCGAACGCCGCGGAGGACTGCACGTGTTTCCATAGGTCTCTCCTTATTTCTTTTGGACTTTCTTGTCCGCTGGGTGACCTTTGAATGTTCGAGTCAAAGCAAACTCGCCGAGTTTATGACCGACCATCTGGTCTGTGATGTAAACGGGAACATGTTGTTTGCCGTTGTGAACAGCAATTGTCAATCCAATGAACTCTGGGAGAATCATTGATCTTCTGGACCATGTTTTGATTGGTTTTTTGTCTTTTATTGCGACGGCCTTGTCTACTTTGACCATCAAATGATGGTCAACAAAGGGGCCTTTTTTGAGTGAACGTGTCATTGGTTACCCCTTACTTTTTACGCCGTGATACGATCATCACTTGCGTACGTTTGTTGTTACGGGTGCGATAACCTTTGGTCATATTGCCCCAAGGATCGACTGGCACACGGCCTTCACCGGTGCGGCCTTCACCACCGCCATGAGGGTGATCAACTGGGTTCATTGCAACGCCGCGAACTGTAGGCCTGATACCCATCCAGCGCTTGACGCCAGCCTTGCCCAATTGGCGGAGACTGTGTTCTTCGTTTGCAACTTCGCCTATTGTGGCTCTGCATTCAATGTGAATTTTTCTAACTTCGCCTGATCGCAGGCGAACTTGAGCGTAAGTTCCCTCTCTTGCAAGCAAAGTCGCAGAAGTACCCGCTGACCTTGCCATCTGCGCGCCCTTACCAATTTGCAATTCAATGCAATGGATGGTTGAGCCGACGGGAATATTTCTAATAGGCAGTGTGTTTCCAGCCCGAATTGGAGCCTCTGAACCACTCATAAGTGTTGCTCCAACTTCTAAGCCTCTTGGAGCGATGATATAGCGTCTTTCTCCATCTGCATAGCAAAGCAATGCAATATGTGCTGTCCTGTTCGGATCATATTCAATGCGTTCGACTTTGGCGGGTATAGCATCTTTGTTGCGACGGAAATCAACCACGCGGTAGTGGTGCTTGTGTCCACCGCCTTTGTGTCGAGTTGTGATATGTCCGTTGTTATTTCGACCCGCTTTTTGGAATTGTGGCTCTAACAACGGAGCATATCCCTCACCCTTGTACAAGTGATCTCTCGTAACTTTCACCACAGCTCGTTGGCCGGGTGAAGTCGGTTTCATTTTAATGACGGCCATGATTAAGCAGCCTCCCCAGATAGATTAAGCTCTTGTCCAGGCATGAGTGTCACGTAAGCTTTTCTCACGTTGTCTCTACGCCCCATAGAACGACCGAATCGCTTGGTTTTGCCCTTGGTGTTGACAACAGAGATGCCTTTGACAGACACCTTGAACATCAATTCAACCGCGGCTTTAATTTCAGGCTTTGTCGCATCTTGCAATACTTTAAAGGTTACCGCATTGTTCTTCTCGGCAACCATGGTTGCTTTTTCTGAAACTATTGGGGCGACCAACACTTGCATCAATCGACCTTCGTCAAATTTTTGTGCGCTCATGCGAACATCTCCTTGAGTTGATCTATCGCGGCTTTTGTCACCAAAACCTTCTTGTAATGAACCAATGAAAGTGGATCAGCATAACGCGGCTCCACAACCAATACATTGGGTAAATTGCGTGAAGCCAAATACAAATTATCGTCAACTTGATCTGAAATCACCAAGACAGAGTTCAAGTTCATAGCCTTGAATTTAGCTGCCAACAACTTTGTCTTGGGAGCCTCTACAGTCAGGGTATCAACCACTGCCAAACGTCCTTCTCTTGCCAATTGGGACAAGATGGATGCCATTCCAGCACGGTACATTTTCTTGTTGATTTTCTGCGTGAAATTTTCTTCAGGACTGTTTGGAAAGGTTCTACCGCCTCCACGCCAAATTGGGGAAGAAGTCATACCAGCCCTAGCGCGCCCAGTTCCTTTTTGCTTAAAAGGTTTCTTGGTGGAGTGCTTGACTTGCTCTCTGTCTTTTTGAGCACGTGTACCTTGGCGAGCATTCGCTTGATAAGCGACAACGATTTGGTGAACCAAATCTTCGTTGTAAGCCCTACCGAATACGGTTTCAGGCGCATCAAATTTTGAAGACGCTTGACCTTGATCATTAAGGAGTTCGAGCTGCATCAGTTCGCTCCTTTGTTGCTTGCTTTGATTGCCGGTCTGACGGTTACAAAGCCACCAGCTGACCCAGGAATTGCACCTTTGATCAACAGCAACTGACGCGCTTCGTCAATACGAATCACATCTAAGTTTTGTGTTGTAACAGTCTCATCGCCCATGTGTCCAGACATGCGTTTACCAGGGAAAACGCGTCCTGGGTCTTGCGCCATTGAAATAGAGCCTGGTACATTGTGTGAACGACTGTTACCGTGCGACGCTCTTTGCGAATGGAAGTTATGTCGCTTGATTGTTCCTGCGAAACCTTTACCAATAGAGGTACCTTGTACATCTACTTTTTGGCCAACAGCAAAAACATCTGTCACAGGCACGTTTGAACCAGTCGCATATTTAGCGGCTAAATCAGCTGTAACACGAAACTCTTGAATGATTTCGCCGGCTTGAACTCCTGCTTTTGCAAGATGTCCGGCAATGGGTTTGGTGACACGAGAAGCTTTTCTCTCACCAAAGGTAACTTGTAAGGCTACATAGCCATCATTTTCTTGGGTCTTAACCTGTGACACTCGGTTGTTTGATACATCAACTACCGTGACAGGCACTGCGTCGCCTTCATCGGTAAATAGGCGCATCATGCCTACCTTGCGCCCAAGCAATCCCAAACGGGTACTTTGACTCATTTTTTTCTCCAATACCCCCACCACAATCACTTCAATTGGCAACTGTGTTTTATATGTGAGAGAAGGTTGATAAACTTCTAGTTTTTACTAGAGCCTTATATTCTAACTTAAATCAGTTCTCAATTGCAATAGATGATTTGGCCTAAATATAACATTTAGGCCAAATGTTATATTATTGCAACTTAATTTCTACATCTACCCCAGCTGGTAAATCCAACTTCATCAAGGCGTCAACGGTTTTGTCAGTGGGATCGACAATATCCATCAATCTTTGATGCGTCCTGATTTCCAACTGGTCACGACTTGATTTGTTGACGTGTGGTGAACGCAAAATATCAAAACGCTTCATTCTGGTTGGTAAGGGTACCGGTCCTTTAACAATAGCTCCAGTTCTTTTAGCTGTATCAACGATTTCAGCCGCAGATTGATCAATCAGCTTATAGTCAAAGGCCTTTAGACGAATTCTAATTTTTTGTTTTGAAGACATGGTTTAATTACTCCAACACTTTGGCAACAACACCCGCGCCAACGGTCTTGCCGCCCTCGCGAATCGCAAAGCGCAATCCCTCTTCCA
>JBAXNB010000034.1:0-18255 GCA_037134015.1 Betaproteobacteria bacterium
GATCGTGCGAGCCTTGCCGGTGGCATCGGCTTGCTTGATCTCGCTGGTCGATTTCTTGACCAAGGTGATCTTTTTGCGCTCTACAGCAAGCGGCGCAGTTCCATGCGCGGCTTGCAATGAGCTCAACAATTTTTGTTTATCAGCGTCCGTCAGCTCATCGTTCTCACTGGTCTTTTTAACCCCTGCTGAGTTCAATTGCTCAAGCAAGACTTGATTTGTTTTTTTGAGTTCTTTGGCAAACTCTGCTACTGTCGTACTGGTCATCTGTGATGTTCCTCTTCATGACCGTCACTCTTGACCCACGAACCAATGTTCGCGAGCTTTAAGGATCAGGATTTTGGCCTCTTCTTCTGATTGTCCGGTGATTTCCACCAGTTCGTCGATGGCCAAATCGGCCAAGTCATCGCGTGTGATCACGCTTGCCTCAGCCAGTTTGACGATCAATTCGGCATTCAAGCCTTCAAGATCGCGCAAGTCTTGAGAGACCTCCTCAACGCTTTCTTCACGAGCAATTTCCATGGTTAACAAAGCATCCTTTGCTCTGGCTCGTAATTCGTTGACCGTATCTTCGTCAAAACTCTCTATCTCTAACATCTCTTGAATGGGCACGTAAGCGACCTCTTCAAGAGACGTGAATCCCTCGTCAATCAAGATGTCAGCAATCTCTTGGTCAACGTCCAATTTCTCCATGAACAAGATCCGCGTTCCATGGGTTTCATCGGCCAGTTTTTGAGCAGACTCAGCCGCATCCATGATGTTGATCTTCCAGCCCGTCAAGTCAGAGGCCAAGCGCACGTTTTGTCCGCCGCGTCCAATGGCAATGGCCAAGTTTTCCTCATCCACCACGACATCCATGGCATGTTTTTCTTCGTCCACCACGATCGAGCTCACGTTCGCTGGCGCCAAGGCACCGATCACAAACTGAGCCGGATCATCGCTCCACAGCACAATGTCCACTCTCTCGCCAGCCAACTCATTGGTGACGGCATTGACCCGTGTTCCTCTGACACCCACACAGGTGCCGATCGGGTCGACGCGTTTGTCATGAGAAATCACTGCGATTTTTGCTCTTGAGCCCGCATCTCTAGCGCAGGACTTGATCTCAAGAAGACCTTGCTCGACTTCGGGCACCTCTTGCCTAAAGAGCTCGATCATGAACTCAGGCGAGGAGCGTGACAAGATGATGGGTGCGCCTCTGAGGGTGGTGTCCACTTCCATGATCATGGCGCGAACACGGTCCCCATTTCTGAAGTTTTCTTTGGGAATCATCTCAGAGCGTCTGAGGCGACCTTCAACACGACCGCTCTCGACAATCAAGTCTCCCTTGTCCATGCGCTTGACGGTACCAAGGAAGATTTTCTCGCCCCGGGACATGAAGTCTTGCAAGAGCATCTCGCGCTCGGCATCTCGAATCTTTTGCAAAATCACTTGCTTGGCTGCCATGGCGCCAATGCGGCCAATGGGCAAGGATTCAATCAACTCTTCAATGTACTCGCCCTCTTCAACATCGGACACGCGCTCTTGTGCGTCCATCAACAACTCTTCGGCCTCAGGGTTTTGAAGTCCCGCAGCATCAGGGACCACCAACCAGCGCCTGAAGGTTTCGTAGTCGCCCGAATCACGGTCCATGGAGACGCGAATATCGACCTCTCCTTGATAGAGTTTTTTCGTCGCTTGCGCCAAAGCAAGCTCAACAGCTCCAAACACGACATCACGTTCGACGTTCTTTTCGTGTGAAATGGCTTCAACCAGCATCAACATTTCGCGATTCATGTTGTACAACTCCTCTTAAATCATCGTTTGGACTGACGTCCCTTAAAATCCACAATCGGTGCCAACCGAGCCTCTTTCAGCTCATCCAACTTGAACGACAAAGCCTGCAAAGCAGCGGGCTCCTTTTTCTTGCTGACGCGCTGTCCGGGCTTGGGCTTGGGCGCGTCGCTCCAAACGATCTGCCAAGCACCTTCTTGACCAGCGGACTCCAGCACGCCTCTGAACTTCTTTCTCAACACAGAGGTCAGGCCATTGGCTTGAGCCCCCATGGGGTTTTTGAGCGTGATATCGATCTCTTGACCCGTAAAACGCACAAAATCAATCTCTTTTCTCAAAGGCCGGTCGATCCCTGGTGAGGAAACCTCCAGCCTTTGGTAGGGAATCTCTTCCACCTCTAGGGTGAATTGCAGTTGTCGAGTCACCTTCTCGCAGTCTTCAACCGTCACGAAGACTTCGCCCTCGGGCCCCGCAGCTTCAGCCGTCCAAGGCAAATCAATCGTCACACGCAGCAAGCCCCCTTGCGTGCGCTCGATTTCGACAAGCTCATAACCCAGGCCAGTGACAATTTGATCAACAGTTTCTTGAAGTGCCAAAGTCAATCACGCTAAAAAGGGTAAGTTGCGCATGCCCCAAGTTCATCTACCAAGCTTGGGTTCAATTTTCAATAGACCAAAAAAAACGGGCGGTGAAAACCCGCCCGTTTGGTCGTGAAGTCGATATTCTAACGGGTTTTTGCCCCGCTTCAAAGCTCCTTGTGCTAAAAATCTCCTGTTCTGACAAGGAAATATTAGATTTTTACAACAGGCCCGCACCCTTGAGGCAAAGCACTTTCAAGTGACTTGATGGCCTGTTCTTGCTTGGACATCTCAAATTCTAGGCACCGAGGCGAGCAAGGACTGGGTGTAGGGGTGAGTGGGTGAGTGCAAGACTTTGGCGGCACTCGCATGCTCGACCAAAACCCCATCGTGCATCACGGCCACTTCATGAGCCAAATAAGACACCACGCTGATGTTGTGGGTGATCAACAAGTAACTCACGCCCAAAGTCTCTTGCAATTCTCTGAGCAGGTTCAAAATTTGCGCTTGAATGGACACATCCAAGGCCGAGGTGGGTTCGTCGCAAATGATCAAGGAGGGTTTGACGGCCAAGGCACGCGCGATGGCAATGCGTTGTCTTTGTCCGCCCGAGAACTCATGGGGAAAGCGTTTGAGCGCGTCCTTGGGCAATCCCACCCGATCGAGCAAGGAGGCGATGTCTGAGAGCCTTTGCACACTGCTCCACTCGGGGTGTAGGCTTTTCATGCCTTCTTCCAAAATATCGAGAACCCTCATTCTGGGGTTCAAGGAGGCAAAGGGGTTTTGAAAAATGATTTGCATCTCGCGCTTGGCCTGCAAGGCACTCGAGCGGCCTTGGTTCAAGACCTCTTGCCCCTTCAATCGAACTTGACCTTGCACCTTTGCACCTCGACCCAAAACTTGGATCAAGGCCTTGGCCAAAGAGGTTTTACCGCAACCCGACTCTCCAACCAAGGCCAAGGTTTTGCCTTTTTGAAGCTCAAAGCTCACCCCCCTGACCGCTTCATAATAGCGCTGGGATTGAAACCATGTTTTGGCCAAACTGTAGGACACCCTCAGGTCCTTGACGGCCAAAAGCGCGGTAGGCTCTTGGGCTGACAAGGGCTCGGCTTGGTGGCCCGGAGTCGGCTCCTTTGTGTGGTCCTTGGCAGAGACCTCGCTGGAAACCTTTAGGGATTCCTTTTGGGAGTCGTTGAGCTCGTCATTGGAGGCGTTTTTGTCAACGTCTTTGTCAACATCTTTGTTTGGACTCGTTGGCGTTTTCAATTGCACTTGAAGCGCTGCCACATCTTGGCTCAGAGGCGACGCCATGGACTGCGCCAAGAGGCACCTCACGCCACTGGCACGTTCCCCTTTCAACTCAAACATGGGAACGGTGCCCGCATCGCATGGAGGCATTTTTTGTGGGCAGCGAGGCGCGAAACGACATGCGGTGAACTCGGTGGTCAAAGGCGGGACTTGACCCTTGATGGCAGCAAGATCAGCACCTCGGCGCTCAAAATCCGGCAAGGAGTCCATGAGCAATTTGGAGTACGGGTGCAGGGCTTGCTTGAAAAAGTCTTTTGCATCTCGGACTTCGACCATTTCCCCTGCATACATCAAGGCGACCCGATGCGCCATGTCCTTGACCACGGCCAAGTCGTGCGTGATGAGGAGCATCGACATGCCGCGTTGCGCTTGCAAATCTTTCAGCAATTTCAACACCTGCGCTTGAAGAGTCACGTCCAAGGCCGTCGTCGGCTCATCTGCGATCAACAAGTCGGGCTCGCTCACCAAGGCCATGGCGATCATCACGCGCTGCAACTGTCCCCCAGACAACTCAAACGGATACTGCTCAAATCGCCGCTCCGGCTCACTCAAACCCACGCGCTCCAGCCATTCGATACAACGCGCTTTAGAGGCCGAGCCTTTTAAAACTTCGTGGCGCATGAGTGCTTCTTGCATCTGCGCCCCAATGCGCATCACCGGGTTCAAACTGCTCGCTGGCTCTTGAAAGATGATGGAGATGCGACGACCTCGAAAGGCTTGCATCTGACGCTCGGACAATTGAAAAAGATCCTGGTCTTTCAAGGACACTTGACCCCTGGTGACTTGTGCAACATCGGGCAAGAGTTGCATGAGTGTCAAAGCGGTCATGGATTTGCCACATCCGGACTCACCCACCAGCGCAAAGGTCTCACCAGCTTGAATGTCAAAGCACAAGGCGTTGAGCGCTTGCGCCCAGCCGCTTTGGGTGTACAAGTTCATCGACAGGTCTTGGACCTTCAGAACAGCTTTTAGATTGGAACTTGTCATCTGCTCCTCCCAGCGGAGAGTCGGGTTTTGGGATCAAAAGCATCTCGAACGGCATCGGCCAACAAATTCGCACTGATCACAAGCAAGAACATGAACACGAAGGCCGTGACCAAGGTCCACCACACCACCGGTGTGGCGGCCAGCTCATCTCTGGCCGTGTTGATCATCACACCAAAACTCGCCGTGTTGGGGTCCACGCCGACACCAACATAGGACAAGACCGCCTCAGACAAAATGAAGCCAGAAAATTGCATCACACAATTGATCAACACCAGATGCATCAAGTTGGGCGCTATGTGCGAGAGCAACATGCGAGGCGTGCTCACGCCAAAAGCTTTGGCCGATTGGATGTACTCAAGCTCCCTGAGCTTGAGAGTTTCTCCTCGAACCAATCGGCAAAGACCTGTGAACGAGGTCAAGGCCAAGATCAAGCACAAAAAGAACAGACGAGCGTCCGATCTTTGCAAAGCCGAATCAAAGTAGGCGCTGTGAGAATCGATGAAGACTTGAAGCATCAACACGGTGGCGGCGATCAACAGCACATCGGGAATGGAGGCCAAAAGCGTGTAGATGTATTGAATGCATTCGTCCACAGCACCCCTGAAGTAGCCAGCCACAATCCCTAAGGTGAGCGCCACAGGCATGATCACCAGCGTCGTGAGCGTGCCAATCACCAAGGCCGTTCGAATGCTTTTGAGCGCAATCAACAAGACGGATTTGCCGGTTTGATCGGTCCCAAACACATGGTAATACGCCGACAAATCGATCACCCAGATCACAGCCAGACTGATCAAAAAACACATCAAGAGTGCAGTTCTGATGGGCCAATCGGTTTGCCCCTTCAAGCATTGAAGGCTCAGTTGCACCATGCTTTGCGCTTTGGGGTTGAAGAACCACCCAACAAGCATCAAGAACACCAGCCCCAAGATGGCATTGAGCCCGAGGGTTTTACAAAGCGCTCTCCAACTCAATTGCCAAGCATCTGTGACATGCTCCTCGCCTTGGTCCCGCAAATGCGCGCCACCAAATTTGAGCCTTGGGTAGTCCCTCACCGTGACACCACCTCGATCAAAGGTCTCTTTTTTGAAACCCACCATGGCCAAGGGCGCCGAATAACTTCGCTCTCTGGCCTGGGCCAAGGGTTGGAGCAACAGGTCCAACACCGATTGAGGCTCTGCGCTAGGGGCTTTGGCACTGGGCGCAGGTGTGAGGCCGGGGTCTTGGGGCAGAACTCGAACGTGGATGCTGTCCATCAAGGCGACAGTTAAAAAAGACAGCAAGACCATGCTGCTCGCCACAGAGATGGGCCTCTTAAAAGCCCTGGCCCAAGAGTCTTTTAGCGGAGGTGTCTTCAGCACATAGACGACATAAAGCGCCACGCAGACAAGAAGCGCATAAAGAAAAACATCGATCAACAAGAAGACAGGTTGCATGGAGGGTGTTTTTGAGGTCAGTGTCAGGGTGTCAAAGGAAAGTGTTCAAAAGAAAATGTTCAAAAGAAGGCATTCGGTAACTGGGATTCATGCGTCATGTCATCACGCCTCATTGCAAACGGATCCTGGGGTCCGCCCAGGCGTAGCACACTTCGGTCAAAATCAGACCCAAAATGTAGAGCACCGAGCCAATGAAGACCATGGACCTCACGATGGCAAAGTCTTGTGCGCCAATGGCTTCAATCAAATAGCTGCCCAAGCCAGGAATGGAGAAAAAGGACTCCACGAGCAAACTGCCCATGAAGAGCAAGGGGATCACGGCCACACTCGAGCTGATGATGGGAATCAAGGCGTTCCTGAGCACATGAGAAAACAAGACCTGGACCTCAGACAAGCCCTTGGCTTTGGCCGTTCTCACATAATCTTTGTCAATTTCTTCAAGAAAAACACTTCGGTTAAAGCGCACCTCTCCCCCTATTCTGGCAAGGACCGAGATCACAATGGGTAAACATAAAAACCGCCATGTCTCCCCTCCCCATGAAAAGCCTGAAACGGGCAACCATTGCAGCACCTTGGAGAGCAGGAATTGACCCGCGACAATGAAGAACAAGGCGGAGATGGACATCAACACCACACAAAAAATCGTGCCCCAAAAGTCCAAATAGCTGCCCCTGAAAAAGGCGAGCACAAGTGCCATCAGGATCGAGATGCCCATCCCCAGCAAAAAGGAGGGCAGTGCGAGCATCAAACTTGCCGGCGCACGCCGCACAATTTCAAGTCCTATGTCGCGCCCCGCGTCAGAGGCGCCAAAGGAGAAGGTAAAGAGTTGCTTGGAGGTTTGAAAAAACAAGGTCTGGGTGAGACGATCCAAGCCTTGGGCCCGGTCTTCAACAAAGAGCGCCTTGTCGTAGCCGCGCTCCGTCTTCCATTTCTGCACCGCCTCGGGCGTGACCCGCTTGCCACCGAGCTGCATGCGCGCCATGTCATCGGGCGTGTTGACTTTGAAAAACAACACGAAGGTCAACACATTGATGCCGATCAAAATCAAAAGGCCATAGCCGATTTTGCGCCATAAAAAACCGATCATGTGCAGACTCCTGACTTCTGTTGCCCTACGTCGTTCATGCCTTGTGCGATGGACACATCTTGTCGACGCCTCCAAACGAGCACCGCTGGCCACAGCAAAAGCGCCATCAACACGGGCAGTAAAAAGAAAGGCCAAAGGACAGGCCGGTTCCATTCGCTGATTTTTTGGACCCGAAGTGTTGGCTCAACGTTCAAGTAGGCCATCTGATCGCGGATGATGTTGGACGGCTTGCCGTTTCTCACCCATTGGTGATAAGCCCCTCCGTACTCCTCGGACCATCCAAAGAGCATGGGAGCCTCTTCTTGCATGATGTGCATCATTTGCACAATGAGGGCGGCACGCTCGGGGGTGTTTTCCATGTCCTTCATTTTCTCAAACAATTGATCGTAGCGCTTGTTGTCAAAGTTCGATGAATTTTCACCACCAAACTTGGCCTTTGAATTGGGTCCGTAGAGAAGAAATAAAAAATTCTCTGGATCTGGGTAATCGGCCAACCAGCCCCAAAAGTAAAACTGCGCCGAGCCCTTTCTCATTTTGTCTTGAAAGCGGTTGTAGTCGGTGTTTCTCACCTCCAACTGGATGTTGAGTTTGGCAAACTGCTTGCTCACCCAATCGATGCGTGTCTTGGCCCCAGGCCCTACCCCTTGGGTGTCGTAATTGATCACCAAGGCTTTGCCGCTTTCGCGGTCAATGCCCCCAGGGTAACCGGCTTGAGCCAACAATCTCTTGGCCTCATCGATGGACTTCCTCTTGAAGCGCCCCGCTCCATCCGGGTCGAACACCACAGGGTTAAAAAGCATGGCGTCGTTGCCAAAGAGACCGGGCACGACCAAAGAGTGATTGACCTGAGCGCGTGAGTTTTCAAAAATAGAGACGTACTCTTCAAAATCAAAGGCAATGGAGATGGCTTGCCTGAGCTTTTTGTTTCTCTCGGCTTGTTCCGGTGTTTTACCAGCACCCACGACGGGGTCGAGCCAATTGAAACCATAGTGCCAAAGACCGACCTGAATGGTGGCGGGCAATTGGATCTTGCGCTCGAGCAGCTCTTTGGACAAACCCGTGCCGTCTTGAATGGAGACTTGGTAGGCGATACCGGGCTCACCTCTCTCCATTTGCGGCATGTCGTAATAGCCTTGAATGAACTTGGTGGCCACCGACGTGCCCTCCTTTTCTCGGGTGCTGATGATTTTCTCCAAAAGCGGGGTGGGCTTACCGCAGTCTTTCAGCAAGCCCAAAGCGCGGTCTTCTTCTGAGCCCTCGCAGGGATAAGGCTCACCTCGGTAGTTGGGGTTTTTAGACAGCACCATTCTCGAATTGCTATCGTGTTCGGTGAGCATGAAAGGGCCCGTCCCAACGGGCCAGGTGTTGGCGCTCAAGTTCCTCTTGGCCATGCCATTTTGAGCGTAAAAAGCATCCACCTCCCAAGCCACGGGTGCAAAAAAACTCATCGCTAACCAGTATTTGAATTGAGGGTACAGACCCGAAATTTTGATCTGCAAGGTGTAGGGGTCCACCACCTTCACGCCCTCAAAGTCATAGGCCCTGAAGTCCAACCAAGGCAGGGCTTGGCCTGAGCCTGGGCCAATTTGCTGGTCTGCCAACGCCTTGAGGCGTTGGTTTTCCTTTTGAATCTTTTCTCCAAATCTATCAAAACCCACGATCTTGGTCGACAAAAAACCAAAGGCAGGTGAATTGATGAGCGGTGTGGCCAAACGCTTGATCGCATAGGCGTAGTCGTAGGCATTGAGTTCTCTAAAGCCCGTCGTCTTGAAGTCCAAGGGAGAGCGGATGTCTTGGAGGTCGTTGGGGGTGAGCTTCAAGTTGCCCAACTCGCCTTGCGCATTTTTGTAAAAAGCGGGGTGGGGTTGAAACATGATGCCGGGTTTGATTTTGAGTTCAAACACGGTCTGGGCAATTTGTGCACGAACCTCTTCGCTCTGGTCTTTCAAGGCGCTCGGATCGATCTTTAAGGGCCTTCCACCCTTGTCAAAAAAAGTCAGCAAGGGCATGTCCACCAAGGTGCGAGGCAACAATTCGTAGGGCCGCTTCAAGTAATGGTACTTAAGAGGAGGCTCATAGACCGCATACGTCCAAGGGGTCTCGTTGTTGCTGTAAGACGAGGCCGAGTCCAGGTACTTGGGGTCTTCTTGGTAGGACGTGAGCAAATAGGCTTGGCTCAACCACTCTTTGGGCACAGGCGCATTGAAGAGGCCCTTCAAGGGGTCCAAGATCGAGACCGCGCTCTGAGCGTGCAGGCCCATTTGAAGCGACCCCCAACCTGTCATCAGGACCAAGCACACCAAGAGCCAAGGCTTTGGATGGGATAAAAAGCGCCTCCATGCCCTCATAGCACTGCGCCCTTTGTCAAAGCCCTGGCGCTCACAACCCACTCCTTTGAACGTTGGCTTTCAAGGACTCGCTCAAGGTGTTGATCGCATCCAGGACGTGGGCTTGCGTCTCACGATCCAAGCCGCGCTTGACCTGAGCGAGCTTGAGTTGGGACAACAAGTGTCTCGCGTTTTGTCGCATGAGGCCCGCGGCCTCGGGCGGAAGACCTTTGGAGGACCTCAAAAGCATCGAGCTCATGCGCTGCAGGTGCTCCTTTTGCAGGTTGCGTCTGAGGAGTTGCACGGGCTTGCCCTGTAGGGCCTCTTGCCAAACGCTATCTTGAACGCGGGTGTAGATTTCAGCCAAGCCTAGGGTATCGGTTTTGCCGACTTTTTTGGATTCGGCGGGTGTCTTTTCAAGCTTCAATTGGGATTCACTCACGCGCTGAGCCAAGCGCTCAGAAAAGATGGCGTCCAAGACCGTTCTCTGGACACCAAGCACGTTGTTTAAAACAGAGACGTTTGAAGTGGAAGCGTTGGGGTCCCCCACGCGTGAAGCACGATCGAAGGTGTCGGTGGCCAAGGAGTTCAACAATTGCGCTGGGAACTCAAACGAGCGAGGTGCAAAAAAGGCCTGCTCGATCAATGCCAAAGCCTCCCGCTGTTCCTTGGGCGAAATGGGCTCATAGACCGTTTGACCAAACCCCGCACGCACGCGCCTGACTCGCTCTCCACCGAGGTACTTGGCCACCAAAGGGGCGATTTGATTGAGGGGTCGAAAGCCGCTTAAAAAACTGCGCGTGAGACGCTCAAAGCTCTCGCCCTTTTCCAAGTTCAGGTTTTGTAGTCTTGTCCAAAGTTCTTGACTGAGTTGAACCCTTTTTTTGTAGTAGGCCAAAGGGTTGGCACCCAAGTCAAAGCGGTTGACCAAAGGGTCCACGCTCCCCGCACCATCAGAAGCGTCTTCATCACTGGCGTAGGCCAATTCGACCTGGGTGCTCCTGGACGCAATCTCTTGGAGGGACTGCTGCTCGAGGTGGGGGTCAAGGGGTTTGTAGCCATACTCAATGGCCCAGTAGTCATAAGGGCCCAGGGTGCTCATCACGTACTCGCCTTGGGTTTGATGGGCGAGTGAGAAATTGAACGGGGTGTAATCCATGACCGAGGAGGTGATGCCGTACTTTTGAGTGAAGTTTGCGTCATCAAGACGCTCAAGGTCGTAGGCCGCAGACGAGAGAAAATTGTGCCGTAGCCCCAAGGTGTGTCCGACCTCGTGCATGATGACGTTTTTGATGTAGTCCTGGGCCAAGCGCTCTGCCTTTGGAGAGCCCATGTCAAGGCCTCTGGCACTCAAGAGGTCTTGAGCAAAATCAAACTCATGGGCCAACTGGTCCATGAGTTGACATGATGCAAGGAGAGATTGAGATTGATTGAGAGACTGGTACTGGTACTGGTACTGGGTCTGACCAGAAGCGCCCAAGTCCTCGGCCACTTGGCGTCTAGCACTTCTGGCAAACACATCGGACATGCCGATGTCCGCGTCCAAAATCTCCCCCGTTCTGTGGTCCGCTTGTGAGGGCCCAATGGCAAAACCAATGTCTGAGCCGGTGAACCACCTGACCGAGGCATGTTGCGCATCCATGGTGTTGAAAGAGTCTTCTGCTCCTTGCTCTTTGACGAGCAAGGCACCCATCAAACCAATTTTCTCAAAAGCTTTGTTCCACTCCAAAATACCCGCCGTCACAGAGGCTTTGTACTGAGGGGGGATGTTTTTATCAAGCCAGTAGACGATGGGTTTGATCACGGGAGAGCTCGCCGCGGTGGGGTCGGCCTTTTCAAGGCGCCATCTTTTGATGACGTGCGTGCGTGATTTGGGTTTGAGGTCCGTGCTGTAGTCCAAGTGTCCTTGCGTGAAGTAGCCGACCCGTTCATCGGCCAAACGAGGCATCATCGGCGTCAAGGGCAGTTGCTTGAAGTTGTAATAAAAGTGGACAAAGAAGCTTCTCGGGTCGGGCACATTTTTGGGCGCAGGGGGCATGGGGGTGCTACTGGGCATCATGGGAGGCGCAGACAATTTAGGCACAAAGAAATGCGCCTTGACCTCCAAAGCGGTGAGTTCAGGCGTTTGATGGCTAGAGAAGAAATTGGTGTTTTTGTTGTCCAAGGAAAAGCCCATGCGATAGGCCATGTCAAGCTTGGTTGAGTAACCCGCGATGTCGCTGAAAAGCAAGGTGCTGGCATCGATCAAAAGGGCTTGATCGGTGGTCCTGGGTTGGGACGCAATGTCGGCCGAACCCAACAAGCTTTCTGAATAAGACTCCTCAACAAATATCGACTCGGCACTTTTTGCAGGTGCAAAGGCGTCTTCGTTTTTAGCAATGAGTTGAATGCGAGTGCCCGAGCGATGAAAGTAAGCGATGAAATGGCTGCCCATTTGTGAGCCATAAAGCCCTCGTTCACCGACCGACCGCGGGACGTTGACGCTAAAGAAAAAAGGCTGCTCGAGTTGCTCGGGCTTGATGGAGATCCAAATCTTTTCTTCTTTTGTGTACAGATCAAAGTACCCGGCTTTTCGATCAGACTCTTTGGTGACCTCATCAAAGGGTTTGAGAGAGGCCAAGTTGCCTTTGATCGCAGGCGCTTTGCTCGGCCCTTGTTCGGTCTTTTCCTTGGGTGGCTCTGCCCCTTTCACGGGCTTTGGTTTTTCAGAGGCGTCGGCTTGGGCCACCAGCATCCCGACCTCAAGAGACCTGTTGGTCGAACCGTTTTGAGACTGCGCCAAAGCGGCCCCATTGACGTTGAGCGCATAAGAGGCTTGCAAGAGGCACAAAGGCAAAAGTCCAAGCACGCGAAGGGACCATCGAACAAAAAAAGAAATCAAAAGCCAAACTCCCAAAGGGTCTATCCATGAAGAAGAGTTGATGTTACTCAAATTAGGCGCCCTCTTCAAAAAAAGTCTCACATATGCGCTCATTTCTTGTGGCCATTAGATCACGACCCAGGCTTCCTCAACCTTCATAAGCTCTAAGGGTCCATGAGCTCATGGGCTGAGGTTTGGGTTGGCCCTTGACTTGACCCATGACTGGACCCGTGACTGGACCCGTGACTGGACCCTTTTATTCAGCCCATACTTGATCCTCTTGGCCGGCCCCATCAGGTTTGCCCAAAGCAGCCAAGGCTCATGGCACCAAGACCCCAAACGGGGTCAAAGCTATGAGAAAATACCAGCTCTCTACATACAACAGGAAACCACATGGGCCAAAGAACGGGATTTTTAAGTGGCAAGAAACTCTTGATCACTGGCGTGCTCTCTAACCGCTCCATCGCCTATGGCGTGGCCAGGGCCTGTTTCAACCAAGGTGCTGAGATCGCTCTGAGTTATGTGGGTGAGAGGTTCAAAGACAGGACCACAGAGTTTGCTCAAGAATTTGAATCTGAATTGATCTTCGACTGCGATGTGGCACAAGATGATCAAATCCAAAGCATGTTCAATGAGCTGTCCGCTCATTGGGGGCATTTTGATGGTTTTGTGCACAGCATTGGCTTTGCAACAAGGGAGTCCATTTCAGGAGACTTCCTTGACGGCTTGAGCCGCGAGGGCTTTAAAATTGCACACGACATCAGCGCCTACAGCTTTCCTGCCATGGCCAAAGCAGCACTGCCCTATTTGAACGACAACGCGGCGCTTTTGACCTTGACCTACTTGGGCTCTGTGAGGAGTGTGCCCAACTACAACACCATGGGCTTGGCCAAGGCCTCGCTTGAAGCGTCTGTTCGTTATTTGGCGGAGTCTTTGGGTGCCAGGGGCCGAGGCTTCAGGGCCAATGGCATCAGCGCAGGACCCATCAAAACCTTGGCCGCAAGTGGGATCAAGGGTTTTGGCAAAATTCTAAGTGTGGTTGAAAGCACCGCCCCCATTCGAAGGAACGTGACCATTGACGATGTGGGGAATGTGGCCGCTTTCTTGATGAGCGACTTGGCAGCAGGCGTGAGCGCAGAAATCACTTATGTGGATGGCGGTTTTAGCCAAGTCATGGGCGGCGCCATCGAGGCTTGATCGGTCCGTCAGGGAAGATTTACTTTAAAACTTCACGCTAGAGCTTCATTTTGAAGCTTGATTGCAAAGCCAATTTTTGAGTCCAAAGCTTGAAACTCCTGAGGCCTCTTGCTCAGGTTCTTTCTTACTAAGCGCTAGACGGTGACGACGCCTACAATCACAGGCGCTCCCAAGTCCTGCAACAAAGCCACGTCCAAGGCTGAGATGGATCTCACGGCACCAGGTGCCAGGGCGGCTGACATCATGTCAGACGGGACCTTCAAGTGGTAGTAAGCCGAGCCAGCCCCTGATGAAGCCGGGTCCAAGGGAACCGGACCGCCATACACCGCTTGAGCCTTGGGTCCTACAAAATAGGGCAAGCCATTTTGCATTTGAATATAGGTGTCGTAGGTGGTTTGAGAGGAAGTGGAGGTGGGGTAATTGCCCTCAAAACCCATGGCATGCAGCAACTCGTGCGTGAGCACGGTGGTCAAGTCGTATTGACTTTTACTGGGAGCCACAGTTGGGTTGGTGTTGAACGATGACCAGTTCGACATGTTGATGTACACCTTGGCATCGGCTTGCGTGCCATTGGCGTCCAAACCTGTTTGGCTTTCGGCCAAAAAAGCCGTGGTGTAATTCGCCCCATGGGCTGTTTGCAAGGTGCTGGGCACTTTGACCATGGCACTAGCTGCCTCGGCCAAGACATTGGCAGAGGTATTTTCTGGAATCACTTGGATGTCCAAGCTGCCTTTGGCATTCATATAAACGCCGATTTTGTTCAAGGCCGCCATCAAACAAGTTTGCACCGAAGTTTGCTGAGAGGCATATCCAGAAAACAAGCTGAAGTCCAAGGTGTATTGAAAATGCGAGACCGTGGTGTTTGAAGCAGAAGCAGAAGAGGAGGATGAAGAAGAAGGAGCGCTTGAATTGGGCGTAGTTGAAGGCGTTGGCACGTTGATGGTCGTGGGCACACTCGCTGTGCCACTGTTGACCAACTGACCGCTTGGGGTAAAGACACTCACACCAGAGCTTGAAATGATCGCGTTCAAGCTCTGGTCGTTGAATTGAAGCGTGGTGCCTGAGGAGGTGCGAACCACGTTGATCTGGGCCACTTGAGAGTTGAGGCCATCCAACAAAGTCAAACTCGAGCCTTGTGTGGTCCAAGTGTATTTGGACAAGGGAAAAGGCAAGACCACTTTTTCGATTTTGGAGTCGATGGTGTCCATGTGAACACCTGCGGCAATCACCACGGTTTCGTTCCCATTGGCGCCATACAAATTCAAATTGCTCAAGGTGCTGGTATAGCTCTGACCGGGGTTAAGCAAGAAGTCGGTCAAGGTGAACACATTTTGGCCTGCACCGCTCACTGTCACGCTACCTGTGGCGTTGTAAAAGTCAAGTGTATGCGTGCCCGGGGTGTTCACTGTCCAGTCCAGAACTTTGTTGCTGTTTGCGTCTGAAACTGTGAGGCCACCCTTGCCCAATTTCAAAAGATTGGGGTCGTAATTGACTCCTAAACTCACAACCTCGATCGCCGAGTCACAACTGACATTCAAGATGCCTTTGGGCACAGTGACGGTCTCTGTGCCCGTGGAGCCCCAAAGTACGATGTCCCCATTGGGCACAGTCACCCGCAAATTGGGACTGAGTTGCGCTTTGTCGTAACGTATTTGAGCATAACCTTGTGCATTGGAGACCAGCGTCAAGGAGCTTTTATCCGCAAAATTGACATGGATGCCCAGGGTATTGGCTGAAATGTTGGCCAAAAGTCCTGAAGTGGCGCTGAACAAATAGGCTCCACCTGCGCCGTTGGCATTGAACCAGTAATTGAAAATGCCTTTGGACAGGTTCAAATTTTCAATGGAGGACGAGAGCGTCACAGCCAAGACCGTTTCTGGCAAGCTAACGGTCTCCACACCGCTAGATCCTACGATGGACACATCATTGGATGTGGCCGCGTAGGTTTGCCCTGAGGTGAGTTGGGTCGCCGATTGGAGGCTCAAAACTGATACGGTGGGTTTGCTCATCTTGCCCTTCAACGCATGTGTAAAGAAGTTTCACGAAGAAAACGCAGAGATCTTCTCTTCATGAAGTAACCAAGTAAAGAATGTAAGTGTGTAAGTAGATGTAACAGTGATCGAATGTTAATGGTCAAACTTGAGCGCTGTCAATGGCATTTGTGTGACATTTACAAGAATTTAACGCCACAGCATCCATGCCAACGACCGATGACGGGTCGCAGCGGTTGAAAAAAAGATCTATTTTCTTCAAACTGCTCATGACCCCTTCACGCAATCGGCAAAATAGGACACCACGCCGTCCTCACCCACGACTTCCACCAGGCCGTGTATATCGGTTTCAAACCCAGGGCACATCAAATTGAACTCACGGGCAAAGAGCAAATAATCCACAATCTTTTTGTTGAACACCTCTCCAGGGATCAACAAAGGAATGCCCGGAGGATAAGGGGTCACCAACGACGTGGTGATTCGTCCAATCAAATGATCAATGGAGACACGCTCAGTGTTCCTCCTCGCAATCTGGGCAAAGGCGTCCGACGGCTTCATGGCTGGGGTGAGGTCGCTCAAGTACATTTCTGTGGTCAAGCGAGCAATGTCGTACTTGGCGTACAACTCATGGATGAATTGACACAGGTCTTGTAAGCCCATGCGCTCGTATTTGGGGTGCTGGGCGCAGAACTCAGGCATGATGCGCCACAGGGGATGGTTTTTATCGTAGTCGTCTTTGAATTGCTGCAAGGCCGTTAAAAGCGTGTTCCAACGTCCCTTGGTGATTCCAATGGTGAACATGATGAAGAAGCTGTAGAGACCGGTTTTTTCTACAATCACACCGTGTTCCGACAAAAACTTGGTCACAATGCTGGCAGGTATACCTGTTTTGGCAAATTTGCCATTCAAATCCAAGCCAGGGGTGACCAAGGTGGCCTTGATGGGATCCAACATGTTGAAACCACTGGCCAAGCTGCCAAAACCATGCCACTTACCGCGTTTACCATCGGCTTGGATGATCCAGTTGTCAGCGCGTCCGATGCCCTCTTCCACCAACTTCTCGGGTCCCCAGACCTTGAACCACCAATCTTTCCCGTACTCTTCGTCCACTTTGCGCATGGCACGCCTGAAGTCCAAGGCCTCGGCAATGCTTTCCTCGACCAAGGCTGTGCCCCCAGGAGGCTCCATCATGGCGGCCGCCACGTCGCAGCTGGCAATGATGGCGTACTGAGGCGAGGTGCTGGTGTGCATCAAATAGGCTTCGTTGAAGAGTTGCCGATCGAGTTTGGTGTTTTGTGAGTCTTGGACCAAAACGTGGGAGGCTTGGCTGATGCCGGCCAAGAGCTTGTGAATGGATTGCGTAGCATAGACCACCGCATCTTTGGGGCGAACACGTTTTTTACCCATGGCATGGTATGGGCCATAAAAGGGATGAAAGGCCGCGTGCGGTAACCAAGCCTCATCGAAGTGCAAATTGGGGATGTAACCATCCAACATGCCTTTGATGGTTTCGGTGTTGTAGAGAACACCGTCGTAGGTCGACTGCGTGATGGTCATGACACGCGGCTGGACCTTTTTGCTGTCGACGCCTTTGAGAAGCGGATTGGCTCGGATTTTGGCTTGAATGGTTGCGGGCTCAAACTCGCTTTGGGGAATCGGGCCGATGATGCCGAAATGATTTCGAGTCGGCTTTAAAAAGACCGGAATGGAGCCCGTCATGATGATGGCATGCAAAACCGATTTGTGACAATTGCGGTCCACCACCACCACGTCTCCTGGAGCCACTGTGTGGTGCCAGACCATTTTATTGCTGGTGCTCGTGCCATTGGTGACAAAAAAGCAGTGATCGGCGTTGAAGATTCTTGCGGCATTTCTCTCTGAAGCAGCGACTGGCCCAGTGTGATCAAGCAATTGACCCAATTCATCGACCGCATTACAAACGTCTGCACGAAGCATGTTTTCACCGAAAAACTGATGAAACATTTGACCCACGGGGCTCTTCAAGAAGGCAACACCTCCAGAGTGTCCGGGGCAGTGCCAGGAGTAGGAGCCGTCTTCAGCATAATCGAGCAAGGCCTTGAAAAAGGGAGGTTGCAGGCCTTCCAGGTAGCTTTTGGCCTCCCTGATGATGTGGCGTGCAACGAACTCAGGTGTGTCCTCAAACATGTGAATGAAACCATGCAGTTCGCGCAAGATGTCGTTGGGCAGATGTCTTGAAGTTTTGGTTTCACCGTAGATATAAATAGGGACATCGGCGTTTTTGAACCTCACCTCATCGATGAAATTTCTAAGGTTCAAGACCGCTGGGTCCAAGTCTGGCCCTGGGGTGAACTCTTCGTCATCGATCGACAAAATGAAGGCGCTGGCGCGCGATTGTTGCTGAGCGAATTGACTCAAATCCCCATAACTCGTCACCCCCATGACCTCGTAGCCCTCCCCTTCAATGGCTTGAGCCAATGCGCGAATGCCAAAGCCAGAGGTATTTTCAGAGCGGAAATCTTCATCAATGATGACGATGGGAAAACGAAACTTCATGAGGGACACTCCAAAAAACAGATTAAAAGACCCATAAATCCAACCCGACGAAGTTTACCCTGTTCAGAGCCTGTTAGAATAGATAAACGCAGGAGAGATGGATGAGCGGTTTAAGTCGCACGCCTGGAAAGCGTGTGAGGGTTAATAGCCCTCCGCGGGTTCGAATCCCGCTCTCTCCGCCA
>JBAXNB010000035.1:0-17709 GCA_037134015.1 Betaproteobacteria bacterium
ACCAACCCATTCATTTGACTCTGAAGGATTCCACAGTCCCAGACCAACTCAATTGGCCAGTGTTTGCTGGGCCTGAATCACGCTATTGCCCTGCTGGCGTTTATGAGTACATTGAAGACGAGCATCACCAACATAAACTTCACATCAATGCTCAAAACTGTGTGCATTGCAAGACCTGTGATATCAAGGACCCCAGTCAAAATATTGTTTGGGTCACGCCTGAAGGCGGTGGTGGGCCCGTTTATAGCGGCATGTAAGTTGGTCAATGTCCCACCCCACTCTTGATCAACCCTTGGCTATCCATCTTCGCCGATCCTCCAACACTTCCCTTTTGAATACGACACCATGAGCTACAAATTTTCTGCGCAACACCAATGGAATAAAGAACAATCTCCTCAGCATTGTGTGGGAATTACAGATCATGCGCAAGAAACATTGGGTGATGTCGTCTTTGTTCAATTGCCCGCGGTGGGTGCACACTTTCAGCAAAACGAAGTGGTCTGCGCGGTTGAATCTGTCAAGGCCGCCTCTGATGTTTTTGCACCCGTATCAGGCACTGTGGTCGAGGTCAACTCACGCCTGAGCGAGGACCCCTCTTTGGTCAATTCCGACCCCATGGGCGAAGCTTGGTTCTTCAAACTGTCGATTGATTCCGAAGAAGAATTGAATTCGCTGATGAGCGAAGAAGACTATCTTAAGAGCCTTAACCAGTAGCACATTAACCGTGATTACTCCACTCAATTTGGAAAATATATTTATTCCATCGACTTCGTGAAACATTTTTTTATTTCTGCAAAAAAATGTCTTCATTTTGAGCCAAAGACTAAATAACGTGCACGCCGACAAGATCATTGAAGATCAAGGCTTTTGGAGTTTTTCAGGCCAACTTACCCACATTTTCTGTGGATAACTTTCAGCGTTTTTTAGACATGTTTCACGCCATGGACCCAAACAGGCATGAAAAAAATAATCATGAATGTTAGAGAAAACCACCATTGCCACTTGACAAGCTTGGATTCAAAAATACAAAGTCTTCAATCAGCAGTATTGAAGTAGGCTTTCGCCAACCTCTCTAGCCCGGCCTCAATCAACGCAATGTCTGAGGTTGCAAAAGACAGCCTGAATGTACTTGCGTCAGGATTGCTGGCATAAAAAGGTGCTCCTGGAACAAAGGCCACACCATTGGAGATGGCCCGCTTGGCAAACTCACCACCGTCGGCAAGTTGGCCATCAAGGCCTGTGAGCTTTGCCCAAAAAAACAATCCTCCTTGAGGTTGCGTAAAGGTCAGTGATGGGCCAAAGTGCTTGATCAATCTCTGGCCCATGCACGATGCACGCTCACCATAGACTTGCCTCACGTGGCTCAAGGTCTGGGGCATGCGACCGCTCTTTAAATAAGAAGCGGCCGTCGCCTGAGCGAAGGTGGATGTATGCGCGTCGCTGAACTGCTTGCACATGGTCGCTTTTGCGAGTAAATCCGCAGGTGCCACCATCCAACCCACGCGCAAACCAGGGCTGAGCACTTTGCTCAAACTTCCACAATAGACCAACCAATCTCGACTGCCAGGAACTTGTTCACTCAAAGCCAACAGCGTCTTGGGTGGTTCATCATGAAAGTACAAATCTCCATAGGGATCGTCTTCTACGATCAAGGTCTGGTATTTCACCGCCAATTCAAGTACCTTGATTCGACGCTCTAAACTCAATAATGCACCGCTTGGGTTTCCAAACGTGGGCACCAAATAGATCAATTTGGGTCGGTGGGCAATGATCATTTCCTCAAGCAGGTCAACCCGCACTCCATGCTCGTCAATTGGCACGCCCAAGACCTGTGGACCATACAATTTAAAGCATTGAATGGTGGCCAAAAAGGTGGGCGCCTCCACCAAGGCTACGTCCCCCGCTTCGAGCATGGTCTTGCCCACCAAGTCCAACGCTTGTTGGCTACCCGTGGTCACGATCAGTGAGTTAGCACTCACATTGGCAATTCCTTTTTGCATTAGGAATTGCGCCAATTCTTCGCGCAGTGCAGGAAAGCCTTCCGTTGCCCCATATTGCAAAGCGCTACCCGGCGCGTCTCTTAAAACTTGAGCGCTTGCTTGCTGAATGCCTTCAACATCGAACATGGCGCTGTCGGGGAACCCGCCTGCAAAGCTGATAATGCCTGGTTGCCCCAAGAGCTTAAAAAGCTCTCTGATTGCTGAAGTCTCCACTCGGTCTAAACGTTTGGCAAATTGCATGTGAAAATAAGAGAATGACTTCTCTGGTAAAAAGATGAACAAACAACAGATTGAGCCTTTTTTTCAAACCTTGCAGCAGGTCAATCCGCACCCTCAAACAGAGCTCGAGTATACGAGCGTGTTTGAACTCTTGTGCGCGGTCTTGATGTCAGCCCAAGCCACGGATGTGAGCGTGAACAAAGTCACACGGGTTTTGTTCAAGGTGGCCAACACCCCAGAAAAATTATTCAAGCTCGGCCTTCCTCGGCTCGAAGAGTACATCAAGACCATTGGGCTTTACAAAAGCAAAGCAAAGCATTTGATCCAGACGTCGAAAATCTTGATGGATCAATTCAACTCCCAAGTTCCAAAGACTCGAGAAGAGCTCGAGAGCTTGCCAGGCGTGGGCCGAAAAACGGCCAATGTGGTGCTCAATTGCGCGTTCAATGAACCCACCATCGCAGTCGACACACACATCTTCAGAGTCAGCAACCGGGTGGGCTTGGCCAAGGGCAAAACCCCACTTGAGGTGGAAAAGGGCTTACTGAAACGCATTCCAATTCAATACCAATTGCACGCTCATCACTGGTTAATTTTACATGGTCGCTATGTTTGCAAAGCACGCTCGCCCCTGTGCCAAGCGTGCGGTGTGTCTGGCTACTGCGACCACGCCAAAAAAGCAACGACCAAAGCACGCTCACCAAAATGATGATTAAACTCACCTGAGATGCGTTTTAACGCCAGCGCTCAAGCCATGTTCTCAGCGTGGCAACATGCCGTTCAAGGGGGTCAAACGCTGGCCAGTCGTGGGAATTTCACCAATTCTGCGTGAAAGCCCGCGAGGAACTCCAGCAAAACAGCCATTTGGCCTTTAAAATAACTCCCATGTCTGCCCACCCCTTGCAAGAACAAATCGCTCAACGCGTTGAGCGCTTACTCTTACGCTATGAAGAGTTGCAACGCACCAATGCACTGTTGATCGAACAAGTCGCTCAACTGACCCGTGAGCGCGACCAATTCAAAAGCAGACTCGAAACCGCCAGGCATCGCATTGATGCTTTACTTGATCGGCTCCCTGAGGAGATCAACACACGGGAGAGCAAATGAGTCAGATCGAAGTTCAAATCATGGGACAAGGGTATGCGTTGGCTTGTCCCGATGGGTCAGAAGAGAGACTTCAAGTGGCAGTGAGCAATGTGGATGTGGCCATGTGCAAAATTCGCGATGCCGGAAAAATCAAAGCCCGCGAGAGAATTGCTGTCTTGGCGGCCATCAACATTGCATTTGATTCAAGCTCGGTGGACCTTTCAACATCCCCTGCGCGAGATGCGGATAACATTTCCTCAACTCAAGCCAATGCCATGCTTGAATCCCTATTAAAGCGCCTTGACGAAGCATTGGCAGTGGATGGCCAATTGCTCTGAGCCCAGGCATTGACCTGATGGCTTCACCCAATTCAAGACTTGAGTTGTGATCGCCAAAAGCTTCGGTGCAAATCCGCAATTTGTTCTTGAACATCAAGAACTGGGCCGATGATCTCGAACACCTTCTGACCACTGCCCAGCACCGTTTTGGCGCTCAGATCCATGGTGGGATTTTCTGAATGGTTCCCAGTGAATTTGAGCAAATCTCTCTCCGTCAAACCGTAAACCAAGCGACCTATATTCGCCCAATATTGAGTGCCAGAGCACATGGCACAAGGCTCCACTGTGGTGACCAAGGTGCATTGCCATAAGAAATCCGCATCGTGCTGTGCATAGGCTCTGGCGGCAAGGGTAGATTCCGCGTGACGAACAGTATCCAAGTTGCCTTGTTCGTCGAGAACAGTTTTTTGGTCTGGCCCTACCAAAATCGCACCAAAAGGGTGATGTCCAGCGTGCATGGCACGGCGTGCCACGTCATTGGCATGCAAAAGATGTGGGATGACCCATGGGGGCGTCATGCTAGAGGTCATGAACTATTTGACTTTTATTCAATGGTTTGTACTCAACATTGACTCGACTTTATCATGACCAGACAAGTTTTGTTGTCCTTGGACCCAAGCAAACACTTGATCGATAATTTTATTAAAAGACTTCAAAGACATGGCACGACAACAGCATCTCGATTAAAATACCACTGTCTGCAATCCTCTGAGGCTTTATACTTCCTTGAACCAATGCTCTTTTGAGCCAGGGCTTGGAACATTGTCCAATGAGCGTGATCATCTCGCGTCAGATGAACCCAACGTTGGTCTGACCTCGCCCACCTGAACCCCTTCGTTCAGGATGACGGTCTAGGAGACTTTGCAGACACCTTTGATGCTTTGCTCCGTCTTCAAGTCGAGCGAACCTCTCGAATCCAAAAGTCAAGTCCTTGAACCCGACCGCATTTGTCCCCGCCTATCTTTTGACACTCACTCAAATTCTCTCATGATGGACCTCCCCCTTCCCGAGCTTTTTGCTTTGGCTTGCCTTGGATTATTCACAGGCTTTCTAGCTGGCCTCTTGGGCATAGGTGGCGGCATGGTCATGGTGCCTTTTCTCACCTTCTTCATTGGCTTGCACAATGTGAGCACAGACTTGTGCGTCAAAATGGCCATCGCAACGTCCATGACCACCATCGTGTTCACCTCCATCTCAAGTGTGCGAGCACACCATGCCAAAGGCAATGTCAAATGGGATTTGGTGAAACAACTCACGCCAGGACTTTTAATTGGTAGCGCCATCACCAGCCTGGGCGTTTTTAATTATCTGCACGGGGCTTACCTGGGCATCATCTTCGCTCTTTTTATCACCTTTTCTGCGACCCAAATGTTTTTGGATAAAAAGCCACCTGCCTCTAGGCAGTTTCCCGCCAAATGGGGAGGCCTACTTGTTGGGGTGGTGATTGGCTTTATTTCTGGATTGGTTGGTGCCGGCGGTGCATTCATCAGCGTGCCTTTCATGCTTTTTTGCAACATCCCGATTTTGAATGCTGTTGCCACGAGCGCGGCTCTTGGCTTTCCGATCGCATCGGCCAATGCAGTGGGCTACATGTTTGCGGGTTGGTCCATCCCAGATCTCCCAGCCCACTCTTTTGGCTACGTCTGGCTGCCAGGCTTGGTTGTGATTGCCAGTTTGAGCGTGTTGACCGCGCCCTATGGTGCGCGAACTGCACAAATTTGGCCCGTCAAGCGCTTGAAGCGCTTTTTTGCAAGTATTTTGTACCTTCTGGCCATTTACATGGTTTACAAAAGCACCCTTTAAGGGGCTTGGGGTCAAAGCAACAATTGCACCGCCGAAGTAGGCTCACATTTGAGTGATGCTGGCAACTTTTTGTACCCACTTGTTCATCGCCTGCAGCAAGTCTGCATGCGAGAAAGAGCAACTTTCCTCGGTGAACAAAGCGCTGCTCTCCAAACGGTCCAACAAATCCAGCCACACATCGAGATAGGCCTTTTTCAAGCTCAGTTGCTCTGGTGGCCAATGCTTTTCCACCGTTTGCGACAGTGTCTTGGCCCAAGCAACCACATCACGTGTTTGAATCTCTTTGGCTTCAAACCTGGCCAACATGTGTGTCATTTGATCCTCGATCGACGCCTTCATGGACACCCCTTGGTGATGGGTCTTTTCAACCCATTTCATTTTTTAAAAAGTTGATAAACTGGATGCTGCTCTATGGCCAAGCCAAGGTACTCTTGCACTTGGGTTTCAAAATCCTGTGCATCACAGGCGAACACTCTCCTGTGCTTCATGGACCTGAGCCAAGTCAATTGTCGCTTGGCCAATTGACGCGTAGCGGTCAAGCTGTCTTTGACGAACTGTTCATAGGTAGGCATGTCGCAGTAGAGCCCAGGCTCCATGGTCTGACAAGCGAAACCCATGGCCTCCTCCATAGATTGCCAAAAGGCCCAAGCTTGACGGTAACCCACGCAACGCATGCTCGGTAGGGATGCATGCAAGTTGGGATTTTTGTAAAAGGGCCAGACCTCTTGAAGAAACCCCTCGCTCAACATCTGTCTGAATCTGCGTTCAATGTTTGCATGCAACCAAGCTCGGTCGGTGGGCTCAAAGGACAGCAAAAGGTAAGAGGCTTGCAAAGGCTCTAGCCTTTCTTTTGGCTCATCTGCATATTTGGTTTGTAAGGAAGAAATGCTTTGACCCGTCAACATCCACACCTCCAATGCTCGTGCAATGCGCTGGGCGTCCCGAGGCGCCAAACGCTTGGCCGTGACGGGATCAATGCGTTGCAGTTTTTCATGCATTTTGGGCCAGCCCACGTCTTGGGCTTCTTGCAAAATGTTCTGTCTTGTTTCTTGGTGGGCCAATGGCAAATCATCCAAACCATACACCAATGCATTGAAATACAAAAAAGTCCCCCCGACCACCACAGGTATCGCACCACGGGACTTGATCTCTCCAATGAGCTCTTTGGCCTGCTTGGCAAAGTCTGCAGCACTAAAGGGTTCGTGGGCATCGCGAATGTCAATCAAGTGATGTGGCACTTTCCCTCGCTCTAGCGCACTGGGCTTGGCCGTCCCAATGTCCATACCACGGTAAACCAGGGCTGAATCCATGCTGATCAGTTCAATGTTGTAAGCCTCACTCAGGGTCATGGCCGCTTTGGTTTTTCCACTTGCTGTGGGTCCTACCAACGCCAAAAAGTCCCATGATGCTGGCCCTTGCTCGATCACTGGACCAGTCATTGCATCACTCCGCCAAACCTTTGGCAGCCTTGGAGCGACCTTGGCCGAGCACACCTCATCAGCGCCCTCTTAAAAACAATGCATCCAAGGATTTCATTGACAAGGCCTGCCATGTGGGCCGTCCATGGTTGCACTGATCCGAGCGCTCGGTCACTTCCATTTGACGAAGAAGTTCGTTCATCTCTTGCAGGGTCAACTGCCTATTGGCCCTGACTGCACCATGACAAGCCATGGTGGCCAACAACTCATTTCTGGCTTGCTCGACGACAAATTGCCCTGTGTTCAAAGACAACTCGTGCAAAACACTCCTCGCCAATGAGACCAAGTCCCCATCGACCAATGGCGCTGGAACCGCCCTGATCACCAGGGTTTTGGTCGACAATGCCGACACATCAAATCCAAGCTCCCTTAGACTTTCAGAGTTTTCTTGGGCAATCACCATTTCCTCATCCGTCGCAGCAAAACTCTGCGCAATCAGCAGTGACTGGCTGGCGATGGCCTGGGCGTCAAGCTGTGTCTTCAGTCTCTCATAAACAATTCTTTCATGCGCCGCATGGATATCCACCAAGATCAAACCTTGTGCATTTTCAGCCAACAAATACACGCCATGCAATTGCGCCAAAGCGCGGCCCAAGGGCCAGTCCTGCTGAGCGTTTGAGAGGGATGATTCGGATGCGAGCACCTTGGGTTCGATGGAAACTTGCTCGTCATCTTGAGGAAGATCTGAAGCTCCCACAGGCATTGAAGTTGCCAAGGGGGATGGATGTCTTGGCCCCCACATGCGCTCAACTTGCGAGAGCTGATGCGCAGATAAATCCATTCTTGACTGCTGCCAAGCTGGCCCAGGACTTGACCAAGCTTTGGGAAGAGTGCCTTGGGTTGAGAGGCCCCGAGCGTCGTTTTGAGGGCTAGAAAACGTCGTGCCGCTTGTAGCCTCCTCCTTCGCCGACCCCTCTTGTCGCTCAAAAGCATCGATGTGTGTGCCCAATCTCGGGGCGGCAAGTGCACGCTCAATCGCATGCAAAACCAATTGATGGATCTCCCTTGATTCGCGAAAGCGAACTTCTATCTTGGTGGGATGAACATTGACATCCACACGCTTGGGATCGATCTCAATGAACAACACATACACGGGTTGCTTTTGTCCGTGGAGCACATCTTGGTAGGCGGCACGAACGGCGTGATTGATCACCTTGTCTTTGACATAGCGCTGATTGACATAAGAAAACTGTTGATCGGATCGACTTCTCGCACTCGCTGGCAAGCCTACTCGGCCATAGACCCTGATCGAATTCTCTACGTGATCAAGGGTCACCGAATTGGCTAAAAATTCTGCGCCAAGCACATCTGCAACTCTTTTATCAAAGGCATTGGCCTGCCCAGACGCTCTCCACTGCTCCAAGAGCTTGCCCTCGGCATAGATGGAGAAAGAAACTTGAGGTCTCACCAAAGCATGGCGTCTGACCGCCTCCACGCAATGGGCCAACTCGGTGGCATCCGTTTTCAAAAACTTTCTTCGAGCAGGCGTACTGAAAAAAAGCTCTCTGACTTCTACCGTCGTCCCAAGACCCCTGGCCACCACACTCAACTCTCCTGAGCGCGCTTGCAAGGCCATGGCTTGCGCTTGATTTTGCGGCCTGGAAGAAATCATCAGTTCGGAGATCGATGCAATAGCTGCCAACGCCTCCCCCCTAAAGCCCATGGACGCCACCGACTCCAAGTCGTTCAAGTTGCTGATTTTGCTGGTGGCATGGCGCTTCAAGGCCAAGGCCAATTCTTCCTGTGAAATCCCAACGCCATCGTCTTCAACGCTGATCAAGCGCACGCCACCCGACTGTAAGCGAACCGTGATGCCCCTCGATTGCGCGTCCAACGCATTGTCGACCAACTCTCTAACGACAGAGGCAGGCCGCTCGACCACCTCGCCCGCGGCGATTTGGCTGATGAGCTCTTGTGCCAACTCCGCAATGGGGCGTCTAACAAGTGGCGTGTCGATAAAAGAAGAGGAAGAATTCACTTCTACATTTTAGGGCAGATCAAGCGCACCTTTGAAATCAATGGATAATGTCTTCATGGATTTCATTATTAACTATTTAGATCTCATCTTTCACATTGATCAATTTCTCCCAGCTTGGGTTCAAGCCCATGGAGAATTGACTTATGGATTTTTCTTTTTGATCATTTTCATAGAAACAGGCCTGGTTTTTATGCCCTTTTTGCCTGGAGACTCACTGCTTTTTATGATCGGTGCACTCTGCAGTGCGGGGCTTTTATCACCAGAACTGTCCTTGCTGGTTTGTTTGAGTGCGGCCATCTTGGGAGATCAACTCAACTACACCATTGGACGCCATTTTGGCAAGCGCTTGCTCCATCCGCCTTACTCCAAGTGGATCAAACTCCAAGCCCTGCAAAAGAGCGAAGTTTTTTTCGCTAAATGGGGCTCTTTGGCCATCATCTTGGCGCGTTTCATGCCCTTTGCTCGCACCTTTGCGCCCTTCGTCGCGGGCATCTCTCAAATGAACAGAGTGACCTTCACGGCTTTCAATGCCATCGGGGCCATGGTTTGGGTCTTGGGCGTGGGTCTGCTGGGGTACCTGCTTGGAGAAATCCCTTGGGTGAAAGCCCATGTGCAAGCCATCGTTTTGGCCCTGATATTGGGGCCTGGCGTGCTGGCCATTTGGGGCATGCTCAGATCTCAAGGACGTGGAAAACCATAAGCCATTTCATCATTGACACTCCGCACATTGACTCAACCATGAACACTGCAAACACGCTCTTTAGCACTTCAAAGCAAGATCCCTTGGTTTCAGACACAGCCATCTGGCCTGGTGAACAAACCAGTCAAATTCCTTTTTGGATTTACACAGACCCACAGATTCATGCCAAGGAGCTGAATAAAATATTTTATGGGTCTCATTGGAGCTATGTAGGCCTTCTTGCAGAAATACCCAAACTGGGGGACTTCAAAAAAACCCAAATTGGTGAGCGTGAGGTCATCATGACCAGAGACCATGTTCACCCAAGCCAGAAAGAAACCGATCATGGAATCCGCGTTGTAGAAAACAGGTGCGCCCACAGAGGTGTACGTTTTATTCAAGAATCGCATGGCAACAAAAGAAGCTTTGTCTGCCCCTACCATCAATGGGCCTACAAACTCAATGGCGACTTAGGGGGCTTGCCATTCAAAGAAGGTGTTAAAAGCGGGAACAGTCTTCATGGCGGCATGCCTGAAGACTTTGATCTCAAAGACCACGGCTTGAACAAACTGAAAGTAGAAGTTCTTCATGGATTGGTTTTTGCCACATTTGATCATGAGACCCCGGACCTAAGAAGTTACCTTGGCGATGAGATCATGCCTTGGATGGACCGCATCTTCAAGGGCCGAGAGCTCACACTGCTGGGCTACAACCGCCAAAGAATTCCAGGCAATTGGAAACTCATGATGGAGAACATCAAAGACCCCTATCACCCAGGACTTTTACACACCTGGTTTGTCACCTTTGGTCTTTGGCGCGCTGATCAAAAGAGTCGAATGGTGTTGGACAAAAAGGGGCGCCATGCCGTCATGCTCTCCAGAAGAAATGAGGGCGGACAAAGCGAGGTCACTCAAGGGGTCACCAGTTTCAAGGCCAACATGAAACTGCACGACGACCGCCTCTTGGACATTGTCACCGAGGATTGGTGGAGCGTGGAAGACCCCAGCCATGCGGGCCAAACCATCACCCCCAGCGTCACCATGATCACGCTCTTTCCAAGCCTGATCGTTCAGCAACAAGTCAACTCCTTATCGACCCGACAAATCGTTCCCAAGGGCAACGGTAACTTTGATTTTGTCTGGACTCATTTTGGTTTCAGCGATGATTCCCAAGAGATGACGCGAAGGCGGCTTAGACAATCGAATCTTTTTGGCCCAGCCGGCTATGTGAGTGCTGACGATGGAGAAGTGATTGAATTCAGTCAAAGTGGCTTTGAACAATTCAACAGTGATGGCTTAAAAGAGGGACGCACACTGTGTGAACTCGATGGAGTTGGCGTCCACAACACAGAGCACATGGTGACTGAAACACTCATTCGAGGCATGTACGCTTATTGGAGAAAGGTGATGGACTTATGAGCCCCTTGGCCACCCACTCACCCTTCTCCACCGAAGCGCTAGCGCCCATTTCTGACAAACTGGTGCTGCAAGACTTGCAATTCGAGATCAACCATTTGAACGCAAAGTATGCTCAAACACTCAACGACAACAACTTTGATCAATGGCCTGATTTTTTCATAGAAAATGCCCGCTACAAAATTCAAGCTCGAGAAAATTACGTCCGGGGACTTCCTCTTTGCCTCGTTGACTTGGAGAGTCAAGGGATGATGAAAGACCGTATATACGGAGTGACTCAAACCATTTTTCACGCTCCCTACTATACAAGACACCTTGTTGGGCAAGTCTTGATCTTGGGCACTCAATCCACCCCAGAGCACGCCACCCTCATTGTGACTTCGAGCAATTACAGCGTCTTCAGAACCAAACCTGGGCAAACCTCCGAGGTCTTCAATGTGGGTCAATATGTAGACCACTGGACTCGCACCCATGAAGGATTGAAGCTCGCTTCACGACATTGCATTTATGATTCAGAAATGGTTTTGAACTCTTTGATTTATCCCATTTAGAACTTTAACGACCGCGCCAAAGATCAAAGGGTTCGAGTTCGAATGATCGGCGGGTTTTGCGTGAAGTGTTTGACGATGGCCGCATTGATGGCCGAGGCCATGTTGGCTTGAAAACTCTGGGTCACCAACAAGGCCTCTTCCTGCGGGTTGCTGATGAAAGCAGTCTCCACCAACAAGCTCGGTATATCGGGTGCTTTTAAAACCGCAAAGCCCGCTTGTTCTACGCGCGCTTTATGAAGAGTTCCGACTTTTTTCATTTGACCTAAAAATTCAGATCCCAACTTTAAACTGAAGTTGATCTGCGCATCTGTGCTCATGTCCAGCAGCGTTTTTTGCACAACGATGTCTTTGTTTGTTAAGTTGATACCCCCCACCAAATCGGCCTTGTTCTCTTGATTGGCCATCCATTGGGCCGCCGCACTGGAGGCTCCACTTTGACTCAATGCAAATACACTCGCACCTTTTGCATTCGGTGTGATGTAGGCGTCGGCATGCAGACTCACGAACAAATCGGCCTGGACTCTTTGCGCCTTTTTAACCCTGTCTTGCAAGGGTACAAAGTAATCGGCATCACGAGTTAAAAAGGCGCGCATGGAAAAATCCCCTTGGCGAGCTTTGATCACGGTCGAATTGATCAAACTTTTTAACTTCAGCGCAATTTGCAAAACCACGTCTTTTTCCTTGGTCCCTTGTTTGCCAATGGCCCCGGGGTCCTCACCACCATGGCCTGGGTCGATGGCAACCACAATCCAACGGTCCACCAACTCTGCGCCGCCTTGGTCTGCAGATGCGCCTATGGGTTTGTCTTTGGGGCCTTGTGACTCCTCTGCTGCCCTCAAGGCCGAAGGCGTTGAGGGCTTGGCTACCATGGGGGCTATAGCCTCTATAGGCGCTTGAGGGGCAGGTCGAAGCGTCAGCTTTTTACTTTGCTCCTCAATCCACACCGACAACACATCATCAGCTGCTGCCTTGGGCTTGTTCACATTCGCACTTTGCTGGGGTGCAAGGGACGATGGCGCTTTGCTCGCACCTCTGGACAACTCTTTGTTGGGTTGGGTGTGTTGCGCAATCAGTTCCTCCAAGGGGTCAATTGCTTTGCTGGGATACAAGTCCATGACCAAACGGTGGTTGTAGCGCACTTGATCCATGCGGGTGGCCAAAACTGGTGCCAAGTTAAAGAGTTGAGGCCTGACCATTTGCCTCAAATCAAAAACCAGCCTCACTACGCCTGGGCCGTGTTGACCCACACGAACTCCGCTGATGAAGGGGTCGTCCGACTTGACTTGACTGACCAATTCTTTGAGTGCAGGGTTCAAATCAGTGCCATCAATGTCAATGGCAATGCGCGGGGGATCTGATATCAAGAGAGGTTGACTCTTTAGAGGAACATCTGATTCAATGGTGACCCTGGTGTATTCATGGGCAGGCCAAATCCTCACGGCCAAGACACTGGCTCCCCATGCCAACTCTTGCAAACCCAAACTCAAAACAAGCGTTGAGTACCCCAGCAGTTCACGTCGACTGAGAGAAGGGGCATGTGCTCGCGAAGGATGTTGCTTCATTTTGAAGAGTTTAAATCTGAGAGCAAATCATGCAGTCCAGCAATTGCTCACCTTGTGGGTGTTCAATTTCAAGACCACTTCGCGCTGATCCAATGCATTGAGCTCCAGATGGATTTCAATGTCTGGCTTGGGTACAAGTGCAGCGACACGCTCTGGCCACTCATAGATCTTGAGTCCCTTACAGGCGAATATATCCCTGAACCCAGCATCTTCCCACTCATGGGGGTCGTTGAAACGGTAAAAATCCATGTGCCAAATGAGCAACTCATGATCCTTGTACAAAGTCTCGTATGATTCAACAATGGCGTAAGTGGGGCTTTTGATGGTGCCCACCACGCCCAAAGCTCTGAGCAAATACCGGGTGAAACTTGTTTTTCCGGTCCCCAAATCACCGGACAAGGCAATTGTCGCATCAAGAACACCTGGCTCAGTAGAGAGTTTTTGGGCAAAATCCAAGGTTTGCTGCTCATGGGTCCAAAGCAAATGGTAAGTTTGGGTGGAATTATTCAAAGGACATCTCGTTTTGTCAAATCAATCTCATTTGTTCAAAAAAATTCAAACCTGGGGCAAAGAACTTGGATTTTCACAGATCGGTGTCTCTGCCATTGACCTCTCGCACGCAGAACAACCCTTGCTCGATTGGTTGCAAAAAGGCTTTCATGGGGAGATGAACTACATGCAACGCCACGGCCTCTTGCGAGCCAAGCCCCATGACTTGGTCCCAGGCACCATCAGCGTGATCACAGCTCGTATGAATTACTTGCATCAGGAAGAGACCGCTCCAACACCAAAGCCCTCGAGCACACCCGGAGTTGTGTCAAGCAGCCCAACTGTGCATTTTAGTGACAAGTTACAAAACCACACAAGACATTCAAACCAGACAGAAAATTGGATAGAACAGGAGTGGGATCAAATCAACGCACCCCACCAAGCCTATGTCTCTTTGTATGCCAGGGGGCAGGACTACCACAAGACCATCAAACGTCGACTTGAACGCCTGGTGGTGATGATCAAATCCGAGGTCTCAGAGGTCAACCACCGTGTTTTTTGTGATTCTGCTCCCGTGATGGAGGTCGAGCTCGCCTCTCGTTCAGGCCTGGGATGGCGAGGTAAACATACTTTATTGATCAACCGGGAAGCGGGCTCCATGTTTTTTTTGGGTGAGATCTTTGTAAATTTTGAACTTCAAACTCCTGTTGAACATGCGCTTGCTGGAGAACACTGTGGATCTTGCACCGCCTGCATGGACATCTGCCCGACCAAAGCCATTGTGGGGCCCTATCAACTTGACGCAAGGCGCTGCATCTCTTACCTCACCATCGAACATCCTGGTTCAATCGATGTGGCCCTAAGACCTTTGATCGGCAACAGAATTTATGGTTGCGACGATTGTCAACTCATTTGTCCGTGGAATAAATTTGCTCAAAAAACAGCTCTGCCTGAATTTCAAAGCCGAGAAGTCCTGACGCATCAAACCCTCCTGCAACTTTGGTCCTGGAGCGAGGACGACTTCTCCAACCACACCCAAGGCAGTGCCATTCGCCGTATTGGTTACGAGAAATGGCTTAGAAACATTGCCATCGCACTTGGCAACGATTTGGCCCAATGCACAGATTCTCTTCAGCAAGGGGAAATTTTGAATGCATTGTCCACTCGACTGGAGCATCCCAGTGAGCTGGTGAAAGAACATGTCAGGTGGGCCATTGATCAAGCCTAAAGAGCACACCATTGACCTGTTCGCCAACTCTGTGAAGTGGAGTTGCTCAGAGGATGAAACGCTTTTGGCAAGCGCCGAGCGCCAAGGCATTGATTTGCCAAGCAGTTGCAGAAACGGCACTTGCAGAACCTGTTTGGTTCAAACCCAAAGCAAGAACTTTGATTATGAGGTTCAATGGCCAGGGTTGAGCTTGGATGAAAAGTCAAACGGCTACACACTTTGCTGCGTCGCAAAACCTCTTGGGAATGTGAGCATTGTGACCCCTCATTTTGCAGACCACCACTTGGCCAACGCCTTTCATGTGGTTTTTGAAGACGCCACTTTGATGGCACTCAACAAACCCAGCGGTTTGCTATCGGTTCCTGGCAAGGGACCCTTGAACAGCGACTGTTTGAGTAGCAGAGTACAAAAAAAATACCCTAACGCACAGGTTGTTCACCGACTGGACCAAGCCACGTCAGGCCTTTTGTTGATGGCCTTGGGCCAAGACCCGCAAAAACGCTTGAACAAACTCTTTGCCGATGGCCTGATCCAAAAAACGTATATCGCCAAAGTTCAAGGCTGCGTGCCCATCTCATCAACCTGGACGCTCATTGATGCACCGATCGATGCCTTGTGGTCGCAGCGTCCCAAAAGAAGGGTCGACTCACAAGGCAAAGCCAGTCAGACACGGTACAGGTGTTTTCAAAGCAATGGCCAAGAGTCCTTGTTAGAGATTGAACCCTTGAGTGGCAGAACGCATCAAATTCGAGTTCACTTGTCACATGTGGGCTTGCCTATTTTGGGCGACAGGCTGTATGCGCCCCTTGAGGTCGTGGAACGCTCAAAGCGGCTTTTGTTGCACGCACATCAATTGCGTTTTACCCACCCCTTGACTCAAAAAGAAGTGTTCATCGAGTCGGCCTGTCCCAAAGAATTCACTTTGGATGCTTCAAGTTTGCACCCGCAAAGCCCTTACGATGAACAATCTTTGAGTTGAATCAATGGCCTTGAGACAATTTTGTATATGATCCTTCAAAAGCACATTTTTGTAGGGTTCAACACTAGGAGAGCGTTATGCACGACGTCGTGATCGTAAGTGGCATGAGAACGGCCATTGGCACATTTGGCGGTAGTCTGAAGGACACGCCCGTGACAGAATTGGCTACCACTGCCGTCAAGGCAGCGCTGGAGCGAGCTCAGCTCAAAGGCGCTGACGTTGATCAAGTGGTCATGGGACACGTGGTGAACACGGAGCCCAAGGATCTTTATTTGTCTCGAGTGGCGGCCCTCAATGCAGGGTGTGACCAAAAAGTGACCGCTTTTAATGTCAACCGCTTGTGCGGCTCTGGGCTTCAAGCCTTGGTCTGTGCGGCCCAATCCATCATGCTCGGAGACACCCAAATCGCCGTTGCTGGGGGCGCAGAAAACATGTCCAGAGGCCCTTTCTTGAACCCCACCCAGAGATTCGGTCAACGCATGGGGGACGCTACCTTGGTTGACATGATGGTCGGCGCCTTGCATGATCCCTTTGATAAAATTCACATGGGCGTGACAGCTGAAAACATTGCGTCCAAATGGGGCATCAGCAGAGAGGTACAAGATGCCTTGGCTTTAGAGAGCCACCACAGGGCTGAAAAAGCCATTGCAGCAGGTTACTTCAAAGATCAAATCACCCCAGTGATGCTAAGGTCCAAGCAAGGACCCGTGGCCTGGGCCAGTGACGAGCACTTCAGAGTGAATGCAAAAATTGAAGACTTCTCAAAACTAAAACCGGTCTTCATCAAAGAACATGGAAGTGTCACGGCAGGCAATGCGTCGGGCATCAACGATGCCGCTGCCGCACTGGTTTTGATGGACGCACAGACCGCCAAAAGTCGCCACCTCAAACCCATGGCCAGGCTGGTGAGCTATGCCCACAGCGGTGTAGATCCCAAATACATGGGCATAGGTCCGGTTCCAGCTACACAAGCGGCCCTGAAAAAAGCGGGCCTCACGGTGCACGACTTGGATGTGATTGAAGCCAACGAAGCCTTTGCGGCGCAGGCATGCGCGGTGATCAAAGACCTGGGGCTTGATGGGCAAAAAGTCAACCCAAATGGGTCTGGCATCTCCTTGGGGCACCCGATTGGCGCAACCGGCGCATTGATCACCGTCAAAGCTTTGCATGAGCTCGAGCGCATCAAAGGTCGTTATGCCTTGGTGACCATGTGCATAGGAGGTGGTCAAGGCATTGCCGCTATCTTTGAGCGACTTTAACAGCGACTTTGAGAGCAACTTGGCATCGAGCTGGCTCTTGAGATGAGCACCACCCTAGAGTGAGAAGATCGGCTCTGAGGTCTTGCTTGAGAGAGCCCGCTTCAAGCCTCCGGCTGGTTGGCCCAAGCCCATTTCTTCAGCCAACAAAGCATAAGAGGCTTGTTGCACCGAGGGATCATGGGCCCAAGTGATGACCACGATTTCATCCAAGTCAAAACGTTCAGCCAAGGTGCGCAGTTGGTCCCCAACCTCTTTGGCGTCTCCAACGATGGCTTTTTGCTCAAGTTGTTTGAGTGCACCCATCTCTTCGGGTTTGAAGGAGGCCTGTGCTAGCTGCGCAGTCATCAAAGGGGAGATCACCCCGTAATTTCGATCCATCTTGAAACGTGCTCGAGAGCTGAATTGTCTGAGAGCTTCTTGCCGGGTCTCGGCCACCAAGGCCCATACACAAAGCGTGGCCTTGGGCTTGGCCAAGGGGTCGCTAGATTGAAAGCCATTGTGGTACAAGGCCATGGCCTGATCCACACCTTGTCCATCGGTGATGAAGTGGGCAAAAGCATAAGGCAGACCAAAATGTGCAGCCAACTGCGCGCCATAGTCAGAACTGCCCAAAACCCAAATCTGCGGGCAAGTCTCGGACTGTGG
>JBAXNB010000036.1:0-17331 GCA_037134015.1 Betaproteobacteria bacterium
CAAGACCGCTCCAATGCTGAATGTTCTGCAGCACGCTCTTTGGGGCTTGAGTTGTCAGATCAGACCCGACAAGAAATCGAAGCTGAAAATCTGAAGACGGTGCGCCCCCCTGAGGATGGTCAATACTTTGGGGACTTTAAGCAAGGTGAGGCCTTGGCGCAAGACGGTCGAGGCATGACCTGGAGCGACGCGCCCAGCCAAGCCAATGGCGGTCAGTGCTACAACTGCCATCAATTGAGTGCCCAAGAATTGTCTTACGGCACCCTGGGTCCAAGCTTGTATCACTATGGCGTCAACCGAGGCGTGACGGATCTTCAAAGTGCAGTCTCTAAGCCCGTGGTTGAATACACTTGGGCCAAGTTGTGGAACGCCAAATCCTTCAACGCTTGTTCTGCCATGCCACGCTATGGACACCATGGTATTTTGAGTCAAGTGCAAATCAAACATTTGATGGCCCTGCTCTTGGATCCTCAGTCGCCAGTGAATCGGTGAGCATGGACTGCTCAAGGCGTGAGTGGATGGGTGTCTTGGGGGCAGGCTTGCTCTCCAAGATGCCTTTGGCGCAAGCCTTGGAATGGAGCGAGTCCAAAGCGTTTTCAAAGTTTTACGACATCCAAAGAGTCGGACAAGTCTCCTTTCTTCACATGACCGACTGTCATGCACAGCTCTTGCCCAATCATTTCAGAGAGCCCAGCATCAACATCGGTGTGGGTGAGGGGCACAATCGGTTGCCGCATTTGGTGGGTGAGCCCCTTCTCAAAGAGTTGGGTGTGGCGAGGGGCTCGCCCGAGGCTTACGCGTTCAGCCATTTGGATTTTTCAAGTGCTGCAAAGCGCTATGGTGCCACTGGAGGATTTTCGCACCTGATGAGCTTGGTCAAGCACTTGAGGGCTTCTCGCCCAGGTGCAATGCTGCTTGATGGGGGAGACTCTTGGCAGGGTTCAGCGACTGCACATTGGACTCAAGGTGAAGACATGGCCAGAGCATGTCGGCTTTTGGGGGTGGATGCCATGACTGGGCATTGGGAGTTTACCCTTGGCGCCCCAAGGGTCCAAGCCTTGGTTCAAGCCAACTTGAACGCCAAAATGGAGTTCATCGCACACAACGTCAAGACCACTGATTTTGAAGATCCGGTTTTCAAGCCCTATGTGTTGAGGGAGCAAAATGGGGTCTTGTGCGCGGTCATTGGTCAAGCCTTTCCCTACACGCCCATTGCGCACCCGAAGTATTTGGTGCCCGACTGGACATTTGGTCTTCAAGAAAAAGCCCTTCAAGACCTCATCCAGGAGGTGAGGGGCAAGGGGGCCAAGGTGGTGGTCTTGCTCAGCCACAACGGCCTGGATGTGGACTTGAAGCTGGCGTCTCGCGTCGAGGGCTTGCATGCAATTTTAGGAGGACACACCCACGATGCCGTGCCCAAACCCATTTGGGTCAAGAACCGAGGGGGACAAACTTTGGTGAGCAATGCGGGATGCAACGGCAAGTTCATTGGACTCTTGGATGTGGCTGTGAATGCTTCTGGCGTGCATGAGGTGTCTTATCACTTGTTGCCCGTGTTCTCGAACTTGATCCAACCAGATCCAGAAATGGATCAATTGATCAAAGACATCAGGGCGCCTTTTTTAGAACAATTGAACGTCTCGTTTGGGGTGTCGCAAGGGCTTTTGTACCGACGAGGTAATTTCAACGGCTCGTCCGACCAGTTGATTTTGAATGCTCTGATGCAAGAACTTGATGCACCCATCGCTTTCTCTCCTGGCTTTCGTTGGGGGTCCACCTTGCTTGCTGGGCAGTCCATCACACGTGAGTGGTTGATGGGGCAGATGGCAACGACCTACTCCAATCACAACCTGAGCTATTTAAAGGGTTCAGAGATCAAATCGATCTTGGAAGATGTGGGTGATAATTTGTTCCATCCAGACCCTTACTACCAACAAGGTGGGGACATGGTTCGAGTGGGGGGCTTGCGCTACACTTGCGAGCCCCATGCGAGAAGAGGGCACAGGATTCAAAACTTGAGTTTGAAAGGCCAAGCCCTGGACCCATACAAGACCTACAAAGTGGCCGGATGGGCCTCGGTCCATGAAGCCCAAAGCACGCAAGGAGAGAGGCCTGTTTGGCAGTTGGTTGAAAACCACCTCTCTCGCCAAACGACCAAGCAAGGCCAATTGGCCACGCCAGTGCCACAAGTACCCAGGCTCAAGGGCGTTCAAAACAACCTAGGGTTGTTGTCTTGAGTTGAGGCGCGAGTTTTAGTCAAGCCTAAGTTCTCTAGAACCGAGCGTTTGTTTTGTTGTTCGTAAGCTAGATGGGGTTTGATCAGCAGGCCGCCCAAGCGCCATGTGCCAAACCACACTGGTCTCCCCGGCAGGAATCGAACCTGCATCTCAGCCTTAGGAGGGCCGCGTTCTATCCATTGAACTACGGAGAGCTTTAAAAGGGACATCAAAGATGTTGGCGTGTAAGCCAGTTCCTTATTCTAATGCCGGAACCTCTTGCACCATCTAAGGCCACAGGTAAGAGCGCTGCAAAATTACTTGCTCAGTGTCCTCATCGTATCCTCCAGACCCTTGAGGTTCAAGGGAAACATGCGATTTGACATCAATTGCTGCATGATGGAAATACTTTGTCGGTATTTCCAAACACCCGTTGGTTCAGGGTTGATCCAAGCAAATTTGGGATAGGCGTGGGTCAAGCGTTGTAGCCAAACGGCACCGGCTTCCTCGTTGTTGTATTCAACGCTTCCGCCAGCTTGCAAGATTTCATAGGGGCTCATGGTGGCATCCCCTACAAAGATCAATTTGTAGTCTTTGTTGTATTTCCTGACGATGTCCCAGGTCGGGAACTTCTCGGCGTAACGCCGCTGGTTGTTTTTCCAAAGAAAATCATAAACACAATTGTGAAAATAGAAAAATTCCAAGTGTTTGAATTCTGACTTCACAGCAGAAAAGAGTTCTGTCACACGCTGTACATGTTCATCCATGGTGCCTCCCACATCCATCAACAGCAGCACTTTGACATTGTTGTGCCGCTCAGGGACCATTTTGATGTCCAAGTAGCCGGCGTTGGCCGCCGTGCTTTTGATGGTGTCTTCCAAGTCAAGCTCATCGGGAGAGCCTTCACGCGCAAATTTTCTGAGTCGTCTCAAAGCGACTTTGATGTTCCTGGTGCCAAGTTCTTGCGTGTCGTCGTAATCTTGGTATGACCTTTGTTCCCAAACTTTCAGGGCACTCTTTTGCTGACCCTTGCCCCCAATGCGGATGCCTTGCGGGTTGTAGCCGCCGTGTCCAAAGGGGGATGTGCCACCTGTACCAATCCATTTGGAGCCGCCTTGGTGTCTTTCCTTTTGCTCATCCAGCCGCTTTTGTAGAGTGTCCATGAGCTCTTGCCAATCCATTTTTTTTATGGCGGCTTTTTGTTCAGGGGTCAACTCTTTGTCCAAGAGTTGGGTCAACCAATCCAGGGGAATTTCTGGCGTGAGCTCGGCCAGCATCTCCATGCCTTTGAAGTAGGCCGCAAAGGCGCGGTCAAATTTATCGAACAGTTTCTCATCTTTGACCAAAATCAAACGCGCGAGAAAATAAAAATCTTCGATGCTGTGGTGTGCCGTGTTGGGCCCCACCACTTGAGCTTGCAAGGCCTCTAAAAGCGTCAAGTACTCTTTGATGGAGACGGGGAGTTGGGCTTGTCTTAGTGTGTAGAAAAAGTCATTGAGCATGGTAGGACGCGGTTCAAGTCTCAGACTTCTTGTCTCGTTGCCATAGATACCTGCTTGCTTGAAGCCCCATGCCGCCCCCAATGCCGATCAAGGCAATGCCAAGCAAGCTCATCATGCTGTAGCCAGGAGCGAAGAGGTCAATGGACAGCAATTGCCCTAGACCATAACCCAAGGCGGTACCGATCAAGAATCCAATGGCATCCAAGAGGCCTTGTTTGAAGAGTTGTAACAACATCTGAACTCCTTTTTGCCAAAGACCCGAGGGGTCAGCGGTGTTTGCTTTGCATGTAAACCAATTTCTCAAAGAGGCTGATGTCTTGCTCGTTCTTCAGTAATGCGCCCACCAAGGGTGGCACAGATACTTTTTCATCTGCGCTTTGTAAAGCCAGCAATGGAATGTCCTCTGAGACCAGCAATTTGATCCAATCGAGCAACTCGCTGGTGCTGGGTTTTTTCTTCAAACCAGGCAAATTTCTGACATCATAAAAGGCTTTCAGGGCGGCGGTCAACAACTCCCCCTTGAGGTGAGGAAAGTGCACCTTGACGATGTCTAGCATCGTGTCACTTTCTGGGAACTTGATGTAGTGAAAAAAGCATCGTCTGAGGAAGGCGTCGGGCAACTCTTTTTCATTGTTGGAGGTGATGAAGACCAAGGGTCGAACCGTGGCTTTGATCAGCTCTTTGGTCTCGTAGCAGTAAAACTCCATGCGATCGAGTTCTCTGAGCAAATCGTTGGGAAACTCAATGTCTGCTTTGTCAATCTCATCGATGAGCAAGGCGACGGGCTCTTGTGCAGTGAAAGCCCTCCAAAGAACGCCCTTGATGATGTAATTTTGGATGTCCTTGACCCTGGAGTCGCCGAGTTGAGAGTCTCTCAGGCGACTCACGGCGTCGTATTCATAGAGGCCTTGTTGTGCCTTGGTGGTGGATTTGATGTGCCACTCAAGCAAAGGCAGCCCCAAGGAGCTGGCCACCTCCTCTGCGAGCATGGTTTTCCCAGTTCCTGGCTCTCCTTTGATCAAGAGGGGCCGCTTTAAGGTGCTGGCTGCGTTGACGGCCAGCATCAGGTCTGGTGTGGCAATATAGTTGCTGGAGCCTTGGAATTTCATAATGGTAAAGAGTTTATCTACACGAATCTTACAAATCAAAGCATTTTAGATCGATATAATACGCCTTATCTTTTTGTTATTGCGCTTTTGATGGTCTACCTAAAATGATTAAGTTTTTACTAATTCTTCTTTTCTCCACTCTATCATTGCAACACCTTGCGCATGCTCAGGACCTCAAAGGCGATGTTCAAGCGGGCGAGAAGAAAATCGCCATGTGCATCGGCTGTCATGGGATCCATGGCTACCAAGCCAGCTTTCCAGTGGTCTACAAGGTGCCTAAAATTTCCGGTCAGACAGCCAGCTACATTGTGAGTGCTTTGAGCGCTTACAAAAAAGGTGACAGGCGTCACCCCACGATGCGGGCCATTGCTACAAGCCTTAGCGACCAAGACATGGCCGATCTTGCTGCCTACTATCAGCAGCATGGCCACAAGGACAATGTCAGCCTACCCGCTCAAGCCACACAAGCCCCTGATGAGGTCGCTGCACTGGTTCAAAAGGGCGCTTGTACATCTTGCCATGGTCCCAATTTGAGTTCGCCCATCGGTGCGGCCTATCCTAAAATTGCTGGTCAACATCAAGATTATGTCTTGGTGGCCCTTCGCTCATATCAAACCGATTCACGCAACTTTTGGGGCAGGAACAACGCGATCATGGCGGGCATTGCCAAGCAGTTCACCAGTGATGAATTGAAGTTGCTGTCCAAATATGTAAGCGAGCAGCAAGGCGAACTTCAAACGGTGCCGCAGTCCAAGTTCAGATAAAAATTTTTTAACGCACCAAAAACCAGGCTACTTTGTAAGCCTGGTTTTTTTTGGGTCCTTTCAAAGCCCTTATGTCTCAAAGACCTCGGGTGGCTCTTTTTTGCAGGGACTCAAGGTACTGATGGCCATCTGGAGGCAAGCCACTTCGCTGGCTTTCCCAAAGCATCAGCCCCAAGCATTCCATAGCCGCGTGGTGGGCCAAATGCAAGGAGTCCAGTTCTTTGGCCAGTTGCTCAACGGCCAAACGAACACCTTTGGGTTGGTCAATGGAGCATTGCTCTTGAATGCTTAAATGCATGGACAAGTGAAGAAATGGGTTTTCTTGGCCGCCGTCCACGGAATAGTCTTTGTGAATGGCCAGCTCGACATCGACCAAGTCCTGATCGTATTCAGGGTGGTCCTGCACCCAGGGTGACGCCAAGGCTTCCATGTTGTCCAAGGGTTGGCGAAGTTTCAATTTGGCGTGAACTTGACAAAAAAAACGCCGAACATCGTTTTGGGAGGGGGTAAACATGAGTGTATTTTCTCTGATTCTGGATCAATTCAGGTGCAAAATGGCGTCCAGGCCTCATGAGTGGGGTTAAGATTTAGCTCTTTTGAGACAAGCTTGACTCATTTTTGATCAAGGCGCTTGGATGGCGTCTTCGAGCATGAGGGTTTTTTTAGAATATCGACTACAAAGTTCTACAGTTCATGATTAACAAAATAGCAAAATCCATTCACCACGCCTTGGAAGGTGTGCTTGATGGATCGACCGTTTTGGTCGGCGGGTTTGGAACGGCAGGTATTCCCGCCGAATTGATCGATGGTTTGATTGCTCAAGGGGCGAAAGAGCTCACCGTGGTCAACAACAATGCTGGCAATGGAGATCACGGCATGGCCGCACTCCTTAAAGCTGGACGGGTGAAGAAAATGATCTGTAGTTTCCCTCGCCAAGCCGACTCTTACGTGTTTGACGAGTTGTACAGAAGTCAAAAAATTGAGCTTGAATTGGTGCCCCAAGGGAACTTGGCCGAACGCATTCGAGCCGCCGGTGCAGGCATAGGGGGCTTTTTTTGTCAAACCGGTTACGGCACCGAGTTGGCCAAAAAACCCAATGGAGAGCCCAAAGAGACCCGTCTCATCCATGGCAAGTACTATGTGTATGAAGAGCCCATTTATGCCGATTTGGCCTTGATCAAGGCCGAGACAGGAGATCGGTGGGGCAATTTGACCTACCGCAAAGCGGCAAGAAATTTTGGTCCAGTCATGGCCATGGGCGCTAAAAAAACGGTTGCCAGTGTCCATGAGGTGGTGGAGTTGGGGGACTTGGATCCCGAGAACATTGTGACGCCTGGTATTTTTGTACACCAAGTGGTGCTGATTGATCGAGTGGCAACAATAGGCGGGGGGTTTTAAAACATGGCTGATTATTTAAAGCGCAACAAAAACGAATTGGCCCAACGAGTTGCCCAAGACATTCCTGAAGGCGTCACGGTCAACTTGGGCATCGGCATGCCCACCTTGGTGGCCAACTTTATACCCCCAGAGCGTGAGGTGTTGCTGCACAGCGAGAACGGAATTTTGGGCATGGGCCCTGCACCTGCTCAGGGGCAAGAAGATTACGATTTGATCAATGCTGGTAAACAGCCTGTGACCTTGAAAAAAGGCGGTGCTTTTTTCCACCATGCCGACAGCTTTGCCATGATGCGCGGTGGGCATTTGGACATTTGTGTCTTGGGTGCCTTTCAAGTCAGCCAAACCGGAGATTTGGCCAACTGGCACACGGGCGAGGCCAATGCCATACCTGCCGTGGGCGGGGCGATGGACTTGGCCATTGGCGCCAAACAAACTTGGGTGATGATGGATGCATTGACCAAGCAAGGGGTCAGTAAAATTGTTGCCGCTTGTTCTTACCCTTTGACAGGGATTGCTTGTGTCAAGCGCATTTATACAGATTTGGGTACCTTGGCATGTACTCCTCAAGGACTTCGATTGATCGACACGGTTGAAGGCTTGAGTGCGCAAGCCTTGAGCGAAATTTTGGGACTGAAGTTCATTGAACACACGTGATTTTTCTTTAAGAAAAAGTGAACTTTTCGCCAACTTTCATTGAGGTGCACGCCCACGGTGCACGCTTTTAAAACATTCGTTTTTTTATATTTTAAATTTCAAGACAAAGGACCAACGCCATGACACAGGCTTACATTTGTGACGCAATCAGAACCCCAATTGGTAGGTACGGGGGGTCTTTGAGCTCCGTGCGAACAGATGATCTGGCGGCCATTCCCCTTAAAGCCCTGATGTCAAGAAATCCCAATGTGGATTGGACACGTATCACCGATGTCATTTATGGGTGCGCCAACCAAGCCGGTGAGGACAATCGAAATGTGGCCCACATGGCCAGTTTGTTGGCGGGCTTGCCGTTTGAGGTGCCAGGTGCGACCATCAATCGTTTGTGTGGTTCTGGCCTAGATGCCGTAGGAACTTCTGCTAGAGCGATCAAATCAGGTGAAGCGCATTTGATGGTTGCTGGCGGGGTAGAAAGCATGAGCCGTGCGCCCTTTGTCATGCCCAAAGCACATGCTGCATTCAGTCGAAGCAATGCCGTGTACGACACCACCATTGGATGGCGTTTTGTCAACGACTTGATGAAGAAAATGTATGGCGTTGATGCCATGCCTGAGACGGCTGAAAACGTGGCAGATGATTTCAAGATCGATCGTCAATCCCAAGACAAAATGGCTTATGCCAGCCAAGTCAAAGCGGCAGCGGCTCAAAAGGCTGGTTACTTTGACAGCGAGATTGTGCCTGTGAGTTTGCCGCAGAAAAAAGGTGAGCCCATTATTTTTGCAAAGGACGAGTACCCCAGAGAGACGAGTCTAGAGACATTGGCCAAGCTCAAAGGTGTTGTGCGTGCGGATGGCTCCGTTACGGCTGGCAACGCAAGTGGCGTCAATGACGGCTCTTGTGCGCTGCTTTTGGCCAGTGAGCAAGGTGTCAAAGATCATGGCTTGACGCCCAAGGCGCGAGTGGTGGGCATGGCCACTGCGGGTGTGCCACCTCGCATCATGGGTATAGGGCCGGCTCCTGCGACCTTGAAGGTGCTTGAGATGACGGGCATGAGTTTGTCCCAAATCGATGTGATTGAGCTCAACGAAGCCTTTGCCGCGCAAGGCTTGGCCGTGTTGCGTCAATTGGGTCTGCAAGACGACGACCCCAGAGTCAACCCCTACGGTGGTGCCATCGCTTTGGGGCATCCGTTGGGGGCCAGTGGCGCTCGCTTGGTCACCACCGCCGTCAATCAATTGCACCGAAGTGCAAAGCGTTTCGCGCTTTGCACCATGTGCATCGGTGTGGGTCAAGGCATTGCCGTGATCATTGAAAGAGTTTAAAAAAGTAGCTAAAAAGGAATTGAGAAAAATGTCGCACACAATTGGATGGATTGGTTTGGGTCGCATGGGGGAGGCGATGGTCAAGCGTTTGACCAAAGCTGGCCATGGTGTTCAGGTCTGGAACCGCACGAGAAGCAAAGCGGAGCCCTTGGTGGAGTATGGTGCGACTTTGGTTGACCATAAAACAGATTTGGCGCGCTGTGATGTGGTGTTCACCATGGTGTCCACCACCGATGATTTAAAAGAGGTCTTGTTTGGCAGTGGTGGTCTGGTGAGCACCCAGCAGTTGCCCAAGGTGGTGGTGGACAGCTCCTCCATATCTCAAGAGGGCTCAGAGGAAATTCGGCATCAATTGGAGGCCCTGGGCGTGGCTTACTTGTGCGCTCCTGTGTCAGGAAACGCCAAAGTGGCCAAGGCTGGCAAGTTGCTCTTGGTGGCTTCTGGCCCCAAAGCCTTGTACGACATGGTGGAGCCGTATTTGCAAGCCATGGCCAAAAAGACCATGTGGGTGGGTGAGGGCGAGTTGGCCAGAGTTTGGAAAATCGCGCACAACACGATGTTTGGCGTGATCATTCAAAACTTATGTGAGATCACGGTCATGGCTGAAAAAGCCGGTATCGCGCGCCACGTGTTTTTGCAAAGCATCAACGATTCGGTGTTAGGTTCGATGTACACACGTTACAAGACACCTGTCTTGAGCAATTTGACCTTTGATCAAGTCACGTTCACCCCCAAGTTGCTTTTGAAAGACATGGACTTGGGGATGGCTGCGGCCAAGAGCTATGGTGTTGCCATGCCTGCTGCTGCAGCGACCAGAGAATCTGTGTCCAGAATGGTTGGACGTGGGCACGACAACGTGGATTTTGCAATTTTATTGAAAGAAGTGGCCATGGATGCGGGATTGGACTTGGTGTCTGAGAACGTTCAAGTCAGCGATGGCTTAGAGTCCTAAAAAATTAATCTGTTGGCGCACCTTCATCAAAGCGTCAATCATCAAGGAGACCCTCCCATGTTTATGAATAAGTCTTGCAATGCAGCTCAACGCTTGGTCCGGATTTGCCTGAGCATGGGGGTGCTCTTTTGCACCACCCAAGTCTTTGCGCAAGCCACCTATCCCAACAAACCCGTGCGTTTCTTCGTGCCCTTCACCGCTGGTAGTGGCACCGATATTGTCGCAAGGACGGTTGCCGATGTGATGAGCAAAAGTTTGGGGCAACCCGTTTTGATTGAAAACCGCCCAGGCGCTGGCGGCACCATTGCGGCGGCTCAAGTGGCCAAGTCCGAACCGGATGGGTACACCATTTTGGTCCATTCTTCAGGGCATGCTTTGAATCCATCGATTTACCCCAATTTGCCTTACGACACCGTGAAGGACCTTTTGGGGGTGACGCCCATTGCGGCTTTGCCCAATGTGATGGTGGTGTCACCAGCAAGGGGCTGGAAGAGTGTGAGCGATGTCGTGGCCGCTGCAAAAGCCGCTCCTGGTCAATTGAACTACGCCTCGGCTGGCATGGGAAGTGCTACCCATTTGAACGCTGAGAAGTTCAAGTTGCAAGCCGGCATAGATGCGGTTCATGTGCCATTTAAAGGCACCCCAGAGGCTTTGTCGGATGTCATTGGTGGCAGAAACGATTGGTTCTTTGCACCCTTGTCATCGGCCTTGCCCTTGATCAAAGACGGCAAGCTCCAAGCCTTGGCGGTGAGCACGGCTCAGCGCTCACCTACACTGCCTCAAGTGCCCACGACGCTTGAAGCTGGTGTGAGCGGCTCGGATTATGTGTTTTGGGTGGGGATGCTCGTGCCCAGTGCTACACCGGCGCCCATCGTCAAACGTCTGCACGATGAAGTGATCAAAGCCTTGGCCTTGGCCGACGTGAAGGACAAATTGAACCGTTTAGGCGCTGAACCCATGCCCATGAGCCCGGAGTCGTTCAACGCGTTCATCAAAACAGAGATGGATTCGGCTGCCAAAATTGCCAAGGCCGCAGGCCTCAAAGGCAGTTGATGGTTCGCTGGAATTCAAAAGCCCGCGGCACATGAGACACCTTGTTTTTTTAGGCATGGGCAAGATGGGCTTGCCCATGGCCATGCACCTTCAAAACAAAGTTGGCCTCACGCAGCTGTCGGTCTTTGATGTGGATGGGTCTAGACTTCGCTTGGCCGAGCAAGAAGGCTTGAAGCCTGTTGTTGATTTGTCCCAAGCCTTGTCTGAGGCTCAAATGATTTTTTCATCACTGCCCAATGATGCCGCCTTGTTGATGGTGGCCCAAGAGGTGCTCGCTCATGCCAGCACTGGTGCTGTTTTGATCGATACCAGCACGGTGTCTGTCAGTGCCTCGGCTGAAGTCAACCAGATGCTGCAGGCCAAAGGCCTTCAGTACTTGCGTGTGACCGTCTCTGGCAACAACCACATGGCGCAAGCCGCGCAACTGACCGTGATGGCATCGGGCCCCAAGGCCTGTTTTGACGAGTGCTTGGAGTGCTTGTCAGCTTGGGGTTCAAAGATCTTTTATTTGGGCGAAGCCGAACAAAGTCGCTTGATGAAGTTGGTGGTCAATTTGATGATTGTCCAAACGTCTGCAATGCTGGCTGAAGGTTTGACCTTGGGACGTGCTGGGGGTTTGGATTGGTCACAGATGTGGCAAGTCATTGCTGAAAGCGCCGTGGGCTCTCCGATCATCAAAGCCAAATCAGCTCAATTGGGCTTGCCTTTGGATCAAAGAGACTTTGAGCCGACCTTTACTGTTGTGCAAATGCAAAAGGATTTGTCCTTGATGCTTGAGGCTGCAGACCAGTTGAATGTGCCTTTGGTTCAAACCGCAACGACTTTTGAGTGGATGAAGTCTGCCGTTGCCAAGGGGGATGCGGGACTTGATTATGCTGCAGTGATCAAGGTCATTGAACGCATGAGTGGATTTGCCGACTAGGCGATCAGAAAGAACTCATTGTTCAACAAAGGCACGTTCAATCACGAATTGACCAGGTTTGCTGGTGTTGCCTTCCATGAAATGGCGGCTCTCTAAAATGGCCTTCAGGTCTTTCAGCAACTGTGGGCTTCCGCAAAGCATGACGCGGTCGGTCTCTGGGTTCATTTCGGGTAGATTCAAATCCTTGGCCAATTGACCTGATGTGATCAAGTCGGTGCTTCTTCCTTGGTGTCTAAAGGGCTCTCGTGTGACGGTGGGGTAATAAATCAATTGTTCACTGACCATTTCACCAAGCAACTCGTGCTGGGGCAACTCTTGGGTGAGGTAGTCGTGGTAAGCGAGTTCCTTGACTTCACGCACGCCATGGATCAAGATGACCTTTTGAAATTTCTCATAGGTTTCAGGGTCTCTGATGATGCTTAAAAAAGGTGCAATACCAGTGCCTGAGCCAATCAAGTATAAATTTTGAGCGGGTAACAAATAATCGATCAACAAGGTACCCGTTGGCTTTCTGCCCACAATGATCATATCGCCCACTTGGATGTGTTGCAATCTTGAAGTCAAAGGACCGTCGGGCACCTTGATGCTCAAGAACTCAAGGTGCTCCTCGTAGTTGGCACTGACCACGCTGTAAGCGCGCAGCAAGGGCTTGTTGTCGACCATGAGGCCAATCATGGTGAAGTGGCCGTTAGAGAAACGTAGCGCCATGTCTCTGGTGGTGGTGAAACTAAAGAGACGATCTGTCCAATGGTGAACAGACAAAACCTTTTCTTGATGCATGGCGCTCATGGTGTTGTGAGGGGCTAGAGGTGGGTGAAGAAGTAAGAAGCCATCTCTTAGAAAGTCAAGAGAAGGTCAGAGAGTTTATTTTAACAGTCCAAAAACCGCGACCTTAGAAAAATTTCTCTGACGAGAGTTCCGCTTCGGCCCCCTTGAGTCTTGTTGTCGTCGTGCTCTTGGCGAGCAAGACCTTAAATAGGAGCGAGCTTGTTACCTAAAAGTTGATCAAACAGATCTTCGATTTTTTCTGGCGAAGCGCTTTTCCCTCGCCAGCCCACCATTTGATCGGGCCGAATGAGTGCCAAGGGTTCGAGGTAGAGAGCTTGTAATTCTTTTAAGGGAAGATGCAGGCACTTCAGTTCAATGCCTTTGTTGTTTGCGACCCCCATCCAGGTGGAAAAATCCATCTCGCCTGACTGATTGCAAAGCAGTGTCCATTCTGGGCCAAAAGCGTCGTACAAAGAGCGACCATCTTCAAGCCATATGTGCGGTGGGCGCCCTCCTGGGCATGCACTAGGTTCGTAGTGGTTGGCTTCATCTTTGGGCGCAGTGCTGCCATCTTTGACAATGATGGGGGACTGGTCATAGCGTCCACCAAAAGTGACCCCAGGGATATTGAATTCAAGCCTCACATGTGCATTGAAGTGAACGCTTGCGCGAGATCGCTCTTCTTGAGCCTCTTCAGTGTCCAATTCAAACTGATCGCTCACCGGATAGAGTCCCACCGAGTCGGCAAATTGCCTTGCGTAAGTGGTGTTTCGAAGCGCAAGCGGTCGACGTTCAAGTTCATAACTTTGCAAGAGCTCGCTCGAAGCGAGGCCTTTGATCACGTGTGACAATTTCCAAGCCAAATTGACCGCATCTTCAACAGCCGTGTTGTAGCCCAAGCCGCCGGTTGGGGTGAACAAGTGGGCCGCGTCCCCCATCAGAAAAACACGGTCTTTGGAGAAATGTTCGGCCACCAACGAATGACCTGCAATCCAAGACTGCATGGATAAAATCTCAAAGGCCACATCACAGCCCATCAACTCTCTGAGTCGGGTCTTGACTTCATCAACGCCCCAGTGCTCTGCGCTTTCTCCCTCGTGCAGTGCTGAGTGAAAGGCAAATTGTTCGTGACCATCAACGGCGGCTAAAAAGCAGCGTCTTTGTTGGTTGACCGTGACGTACATCCAGGCCCTAGGATGGGGAATGTGCTTGTAGATCTCGCTTGAGCGCAGGTACACGGCAAACATCTCGCCTCCCATGTAATTTCTTTTGACGCCTGTCTCGCCTGTGTAGGCTATTCCCAATTGATGGCGAATGGTGCTTCTTGGCCCGTCAGCGCCCACCAAGTATTTGCACTTGAAGTGTTCTGTGGGGCCCATCTGCCCGTCTGCACACGGTGCGGCATGGACGATCACATGATCGGAATGATTTTCAAAGTTCAGGACCTTCCAGCCAAACCTGATGTCGTTCAAGGCGTGTTGGGCGGCGTGTTTTTTGAGGACAGTTTCAACAAACTTTTGAGAAACACGGTGTGGCAACTCCGCGGCACTCCACGAGCCTTTGAGTGTTTTGATGTGTTCCACGGCTTGTGCCGCCGTGGGGAGAGAGAGTCGCGCCAACTCATGGGTCGATAGCCTGGTGAAATAAGCAATGTCTGTGGGATGATCGCTTGGTAAGCCCAAAGCCCTGATCTCTTGAGCAAACCCCAGGCGTCTGAAGTGCTCCATGGTTCTCGCTTGCGTGGCATTGGCTTGTGGATTGAAGGCCGTGGAGGGTTTCAAGTCCAAAAGAAGACAAGACACGCCTTTGCGACCCAGTTCGCTGGCCAAAACAAGGCCGCTTGGCCCGCCTCCAGCAATGATGACGTCAAATTCTGTCATGATCCGAATTTAAGATGGGTGGGGAAGATAAGAGGGGTGAATTCTCTCATGTCTTGGATCTTTTAAGGGTAACTCAGTTGAACTTATTGGAAAATCGGTTGTAACATCTGGGGTTTGTTCAAGACGATGCTCGTTGTGCGGTGTCGCGCGCTCCTAAGTCGTGGGCTTTTATTTTTTATTCAATGGAAAAGGCAGTGATCAAGATGGATTCGAATTTGGTTCAACAGTTAAAGATTCGGCAATTGGTTGAGAATTGGGCGGTGTGGAGAGATGCAGGCGACTGGGACCGGTTCAGAACAGTTTGGCATGCTGATGGCGTGATGATGGCGACATGGTTTCAAGGGCATTTTGAAGAATTCATCAAAGTCACGATCGAAGGTTGGAACAAGGGCGTGAGCATTTTGCATTTTTTAGGTGGCACCTCCATTGAAATCCAAGGTACACGAGCAATTTCACAAACGAAAATGACCATTTCTCAACGAGGCTTGGTGCAAGATGTTTTGTGCGATGTGGTTTGCACGGGTCGTTTTTACGATTTCTTTGAAGAGCGAGATGGGCAGTGGGGTTTGGTGCATCGCCAGCCGATTTACGAAAAAGACCGCATCGACCCGGTCGACCCTGGTGCCAAATTGGTCTTGGACTCACAAGCCTTGCTGACTTACCCTGAAGGCTATCGTCACTTGGCCTACATTCAAACGAACATTGGCTACACCGTGAAGATGGACATGCCCATGCTCAAAGGGGAGGTGGTCCAAGCTCTTTACAAGCAAGGTGCTGATTGGTTGGCAGGAAAACCCCTGGTGCGTTGAATTTTTTATTCATACCTACAAGCTCAAAGTCAAACGCAGAAAGCCTCAGCATGGACAAAAGACAGTTGTTAAAAACGCTGGCACTCGGCAATGCAGGTGCCTTGCTGGCCCTCTCTAGCCTCAAGGTCGGCGCTCAAAGTGCGGAGGCTTTTCCCTCCAAGGCGGTTCGAGTGGTGGTGCCACAACCAGCGGGCGGGGGCTTTGATTTTGTCGCCCGTGTGTTGGCCGACAAAATGGCGCAGCGCTTCACCCATGGTGTAGTGGTCGAGAACAGAACCGGTTCAGGCACATTGGTGGGAACAGATTTGGCCGCCAAAGCACCTGCCGATGGGTACACCTTGCTCTTGGGTTCGGTCTCCAACATGGTCCTCAATGCAGGGCTGTACAAGAATTTGTCCTATGACCCGGTTCGTGACTTCGAACCTTTGGGTCTTGCCGTGGGCTACAGCTACACCTTGGTGGCCAGAAAAGATGCGCCTCAAAAAACCCTCTTGGATTGGATCGAGTTGGCCCGTGCCAAACCAGGACAAGTGACCTATGCATCTGCGGGCAATGGCTCGGGTCAACATGTCTTAGCTGCCGCGTTGTGGCAATTGACTGGCGTGCAACTCACCCATGTCCCCTACAAAGGGGCCCAAGCAGCGTACACCGATTTGATGGGTTCGAGGGTTGATTTGTTTTTTGATCTCTCATCAACGGCTCGCGTTCACGTGGACTCCGGTCAATTGAAGGCCGTTGCTGTGTCAGGTCCTCAACGTCTAGGCATGCACCCCCAAGTGCCCACTTTAAAAGAAAGTGGCGTTTCCAATTTGGAACTTGAATCTTGGTTTGGCTTGTTCGTCTCTGCCAAGACACCCGCTAAAGAGCTGGCTGTTTTAAAAGCCAGCGTCTTGGAGGCCATGGCAGCGCCTGAGATCAAGGAGCGCTTTGAAAAGCAGGGTGGTCGATTTTTGGGCTTGGGTGCAGACGACAGCAAGTCCATCTTAAAAAGAGATCTGGCCCGTTGGGTGCCTTTGATTCAATCCCTTGGCATTCAGCCTGAGTAAGGCCCTCGCCAATGATCAAACACATCGTCATGTGGGATATTTTGGGTGAGCATCCCCTAGAGAAAAAGATCAATATCGAAAAGGTCAAGACGGCCTTTGAATCGCTAAAGGGTAAAATACCTGGCTTGGTGCATTTGGAGGTGGGCGTGGATCACAGCCAAATTGACTATGCGTGTGATGTGGTTTTGTACACTGAATTCAAGACCCAAGCGGATTTGGATGCGTACGCCATTGACCCAGAGCATTTGAAGGTGAGAGATGCCTTGAATGGTTTGCGGGTGGCTCGGCATCAAGTGGATTATGTTGTTTAATTTATTTAAAGGAAAATCAGTATGACGATCGATCAAAATGCCATGAATGCGCTTTTCAACGAGGCGAGAACCGCCAACGGATTCATCGATAAGGCGGTGCCTACCGAGTTGTTGCACAAAGTCTATGACCTGGCCAAAATGGGTTCGACCTCCATGAATTGTCAGCCTGCAAGGTATATTTTTTTGACAACACCTGCAGCCAAAGAGCGGGTGTTGCCAGCCATGAGTCCAGGCAATTTGGACAAGACGAAAGGTGCACCTGTCACCGTGATCATTGCCACTGACAACCAGTTTTATGAAAACATGCCCAAAGTGTTCCCCAACAAGCCCGATGCCAAAGAGATGTTTGCTGGCAATGCAGGTTTGGCTGCGGGTACGGCGAGCAGGAATGGCACATTGGGGGGTGCTTACTTCATGATCGCTGCCAAAGCCCATGGCTTGGACTGTGGCCCGATGAGTGGTTTTGATGCAGCCAAGGTCAACCAAGAGTTCTTTCCTGATGGTCGCTTTTCGGTGAATTTCATTGTCAACTTGGGCTACATCGACACTTCTAAATTGTTCCCACGCAATCCAAGATTGAGTTTTGACGAAGCTTGTCAAGTTCTTTAAGCTGATATTTTGACAG
>JBAXNB010000037.1:0-17301 GCA_037134015.1 Betaproteobacteria bacterium
ACCATGGAAAACCTCAAACCTTCTTGCTTGGCTTCAATCATGTGATGCTCAAAGTGATGGCCCAGTGCCCGCCCAAGGGCGCTTTAACGCACAATGCCACGGTTGGCGGGCGTTTGATTCAAAAAGTCCAGCATGTCTTGCACATCGGCTGCAGCTTCTGGGTGAGACAGCTTCAAGCCCTCTATCTGAGACACGGCTTCTGACAAGGACAATTGATCACGGTAAAGAAATTTATGCATCATCTTCACCGCATGGATTCTTCTCTCCCCAAAGCCTCGGCGCTTTAAGCCTTCAAAGTTCATCGATCTTGCCCGCGCTGGCTGACCTTGGGCCATCACAAAGGGCGGCAAATCCGCAAACAGCAAGGCGTTCATGGCCGTGAAACTGTGTTTGCCGATGCGACAAAACTGGTGCACCACCGTGAACCCACCTAGGATCACCCAGTCTTCAACGACCACGTGGCCAGCAAGTTGGGTGTTGTTGGCAAAAATGGTTTGATGGCCCACTTGGCAATCGTGTGCCAAATGCACGTAGGCCATGATCCAGTTGTCGTCGCCAATGCGCGTGACGCCTTGGTCGTTGGCGGTGCCAATGTTGAAGGTGCAAAACTCACGGATGGTGTTTCTAGAACCAATCTCAAGCCGAGTGGGTTCACCAGCGTATTTTTTATCTTGGGGGACCGCACCCAAGGAGTTGAACTGAAAAATTTGATTGCTTTGACCAATGAGCGTGTGTCCCTCAATCACGCAGTGGGGTCCAATTTGCGTGTCTCGATCGATCCTTACATGGGGGCCAATACAGGTATAAGCACCCACACGCACGCTGCTGTCGAGTTCTGCTTTGGGATCGATCAAAGCGGTGGGGTGGATCAGACTCATGGCGTTTGAAGAGGTCATAAGGCGAGCAAGGTCTTGGGCACTTTTATTTGGCGATGGCTTTGACAGTGCACATCAATTGTGCCTCCGTGGCCAACTCATCCCCAACATAGGCTTTGGCATTGAATTTGAACACGCCTGCTCGCATGCGATCGAGTTCAACGTCCAAAATCAATTGATCCCCGGGTTCAACAGGCCGTTTAAAACGTGCACCATCGATACCGGCAAAATAATACACCGATTGATCATCCGGCGCGTTGCCAAGAGCGTCAAAGGCGAGCAAAGCCGCGGCCTGCGCCAAGGCTTCCAAAATCAACACCCCTGGCATCACAGGGTGATGCGGGAAGTGCCCTACAAAGTACGGCTCGTTGATGGAGACGTTTTTGAGGGCCTTGATACGAACGCCCTTCTCAATCTCCAAGACCCGATCGACCAACAAAATCGGATAACGGTGGGGCAACTGCTTCAAAATTTGATGGATGTCCATTTAGGTCCCAGACGATTGATAAAGGGCTTTTTCAAGAGCCATGATTCTCTCTCTTAACTTGAAGGCTTGCTTGAGGGTGACCGCATTCTTTTCCCAAAGAGCATTGTCTTGCAAAGGGTAGATGCCACTGTAGTGCCCAGGCTTGAGGAGAGAGCGCGTCACCACACTCGCGGCCGAAATGTGCACATGGTCGCACAATTCCAAATGCCCCAACACAATCGCACCCCCACCCACCGTGCAGTAGCGACCAATTTTGGCACTGCCTGCGACCCCTACACAGGCCGCCATTGCCGTGTGCGCCCCGATGTGAACATTGTGGGCAATTTGAATGAGGTTGTCCAACTTCACGCCGTGAGCAATCACCGTGTCCTCCAAAGCGCCGCGGTCAATGCACGTGTTGGCTCCAATTTCCACTTCGTCACCGATTTGGACTGCACCCAACTGCTCAATTTTGACCCACCATTCAGGCGCAGTTGCTGCATTTGCGCTGGTATCAACGGAAGAGTCTTGTGCAAAACCAAATCCATCGGCCCCAATCACCACCCCAGCATGCACAATACAGCCTCGCCCAACATGGCAATCCTCGGACAAGGTGACCCTCGACTTGAGCCAAGAACCCTCTTCGAGCGTCGCACCGCGCTCAATCACGCAAAGGGGCCCCACCTTGGCCGAGGGGTGAACTTTGGCCTCAGGGTGAACCACTGCACTGGGGTGTATCAACGGCTCATCTTTGGACTTGGACGCCATGGCACGCCCTTGACCCAACTGGGCTTTGCGCCACCACTGGGTCAGTTTGGCAAAGTACAAATAGGGCTGAGGCGTCACGATCAAGACTTGATCGGGCCTGGCGGCTGCTTGTCCCGCCTCAGAGACGATGACGGCCGAGGCCCGAGTTTGGATCAACTCAGAGGCGTATTTGGGAAGACTTAGAAAGCTCAGGGATCCTGGTTGAGCCACATCCAAGGGGGATAGACGGGAGACTTGTGTATCGGGTGAGCCCACCAGGGTTCCACCCAATGCATCGACAATGTCTCCAAGTCTGAGTATCACACCTGCCTTATTTAGCGCTGGGCGAGCCAGCGGAGGGAGAAGCTGAACTGTTGGCGTTGATGGTTTTGATGACTTTGTCGGTGATGTCGTGCTTGGGATTGATGTACACCGCTTCTTGCAAAACCAAGTCGTACTTCTCAGCCTCAGCAACTTGCCTGACCACACGGTTGGCTTTTTCCAAGACCTGCTGAAACTCCTCGTTTTTGCGAGCATTCAAATCCTCTTGGAACTCACGGCGCTTTCTCTGAAAGTCCCGATCCTGGTCGACCAAGTTTTTTTGCCTAGAGGCTCTTTGAGTTTCGGACAATGTAGGCGCATCGCGCTCGAGTTTTTCAGAGGCGGTTTTTAAACCGTTTCCAATGTCCACCAACTCACGCTCACGTTTGGAAAACTCTTGCTCCAACTTCGCTTGAGCGGCCTTGGCGGTGTTGGCTTCGCGAAAGATTCGATCGGTGTTGACAAATCCCACTTTGAACTCTTGGGCTTGAGAGGCCAAGAACGGGCCAGCAAGAAGGCCCATTAAAAAAACGATGCGAAAAATATGTTTCATCAAAACGAGGTCCCAATTTGAAATTGCAATTTCTGGATTCTATCGCCTTCAAGGTGCTTTATGGGATTTGCAATTGCAAATCTTAAGGGTCCCATGGGGGAGACCCAACTGATGCCCATGCCGTAAGAGCTTCTTAATTGAGCCAAACGAATGGCCTCATTTTCCCCAAAAACGTTGCCCATGTCATAAAAACCGTACATGCGAAGCGATTTATCGTTGCCCGCACCAGGAAAGGGAATGAAAAATTCAGCGTTCATCACCATTTTCTTCGCCCCGCCAATCACCAAACCGGTGATGTCCCTTGGACCCAAAGAGCCTTGATCAAAACCGCGAACTGAGCCCAGTCCTCCCACAAAGAAGCTCTTGAAGATCGGAAACGGCTGGCCATTGAGCCCCCGTCCGACCCCAATTTCACTGTTCAAGGCCAAGCTGTACTGTTTGGACAAAGGATAGTAGAACTGATACTGCCCGCCAGCTCTGACGTAATGGGCCACGCCTGCAGCAGAGACATCGGAGTAAGCACGCGCAAAAACTCCTCGAGTGGGCGCCATGATAGAGTCCCTTGAATCTCGGATCCATCCCACGTTGAGAGGCAGTGAGGTGCTGGTGTAGCCAAACTTGTCCGCATAATCCAAGTAAGAGGCTGGAATGCTGGTGCCCAAAATGATGGTCGTTTGCTCAACCGACAAACCCAAGGAGATGCGGTCAATCTCATTGATAGGGATGCCAAATCGCATCCCAAGCCCCGAGGACACCAACCTGTAGTTACCCGCTTGTTCGTTGTAAGGTCGCATGGAGCGATGGGTGAAATCAAAGGTCCTTGAAATGCCATCGTCCGTGAAGTAAGGGTTGGTGGTGTTCAAGGTAAAAACTTGGTTGTACTTGCTGGTGCTGACTTGGGTGCCCAAAAAGTTTCCCGATCCAAAGATGTTGTCTTGCTGAATGCCAAAGGTGACAAAGAGCTTCTCGTAAGAAGAAAATCCAGCACCCAGCTGCAAAGAGCCCGTGGGTTTTTCTGAAACCGTCACGGTCAAATCCACCTGATCCAAGCTGCCGGGTACGTCCTGGGTCTCAATGGAGACGTCTTTGAAATAGCCCAACCTCTCGACGCGGTCTCTGGACAAGCGGATGCGGTCTCCGTCGTACCAAGCGGACTCCATTTGCCTGAACTCTCTTCGAATGATTTCGTCACGGGTTCGGGTGTTGCCCGCCAGATTGATCCGCCTGACATAGGCGCGCCTGGACGGGTCGGCTTGCAGCACCAAGTTCACCCGATTGTTTTCATGGTCCACTTCGGTCCTGGGCTCAACTCTGGCAAAGGCAAACCCAAAATTACCAAAATACTCTGTGAAGGCCTTGAGCGTGAGTGCCACATCGTTGGCGTTGTAGGTTTCTCCAACTTTGATGCCTATCAAAGCCTTGAACTCATCTTCTCGGCCCAAAAAATAGCCTTCAAGCTGAATGCCCGAGACCACAAAGCGCTCACCTTCATAGACATTCACGGTGATCACAATGTCTTGACGGTCAGGAGAGATAGACACCTGAGTGGACTCAATTCTGAACTCCAAAAAACCTCTGGAGAGATAAAAGGACTTGAGGGTTTCCAAGTCGGCATTGAGTTTGGCACGCGAATAACGATCGGACTTGGTGTACCAACTCAACCAATTGCCCGTGCTCAAATCGAGTTGACTGCGCAAATCGGATTGGCTGAAAAAGCTGTTGCCCACCAGTTTAATTTCTTTGATCTTGGCCACATCCCCTTCAACCACACTGAAGGTCAAATTCACTCGGTTGCGCTCTATGGGCGTGATGGTCGTGGTGATCTCAGCACCGTACAGAGAACGATTGATGTATTGACGCTTGAGCTCTTGCTCGGCTCGATCAGCCAAGGCTTTGTCAAAAGGCCGGCCGTCGGCCAAACCAATGTCTCTGAGGGCTTTTTTTAACGTGTCTTTGTCAAACTCTTTGGTCCCGATGAATTCAACGCTTGAGATGATGGGCCGTTCCTCGACAATCACAATCACCACACCTTGGCGTGTCTCGATGCGCACATCCTTGAAGAGTCCCAAACCAAACAAGGACCGAATGGCCGCCGTGCCTTGCTCATCGCTGTAAGTCTCTCCTACCTTGAAGGGCAAGGAGGCAAACACGGTTCCGGGTTCCACACGTTGCAAACCCTCCAAGCGAATATCGCTCATGACAAAGGGCTCGCCAGCTGCAGCAAGGGAGCTCAAAGTCAGCATGCTCAAGGTCAATACAAGGACGCCGATGAATCGATTAAAGAATACGTGCATTGTCTAAGTAACTCAAAAGTGAAGGCTCAAAATCAAGGCTGATTATCGATCACTTCAAGCGTAAAAAATCGCTGGAAACGAATAAAAGACCCTATTTGCAAATTAAAAAACAGCCGTGGGCGCTCAAAGGCTCAAGCCCCAAGCTCTCATCAAGTCATTTCTAAGCGCATAAACACTCAAAGCCAAGATGAAAAACAAACCGATTCTTTGGAACCCTTGGATGAACCGCTCAGACAAGGCGCGACCGCTCAAACCCTCCCAACAGTAACAAAGCAAGTGGCCACCGTCCAAGGCCGGAATGGGAAGCAAATTAAAAACCCCTAAGTTGATGCTGACCAAAGCCAAATAGCTTAAAAATGCAGCAAACCCCAGATGGACCGACTCACCGGCATATTTTGCAAGGGAGATGGGTCCCCCCAATTGAGAGAGCTCTGCTTTGCCAGTGATCAATTGACCAATCGATTCCAAGGTTTTAAGGGTCCAATCAAATGCCGTAGCGCATGCAGACTGAAATGCAGCGACAAGACCCTCTTGAACCCAAACACGCTCAGCGGGCGTGCCTACATAGGCCTCGATTCGACCCACCCCCTCTTGGCCTTGCATCTTTCTTTGAGGCGTGAGGGTTAAGCCAAAGGGCTGCTTCTCACCTTTTCTCTCAATCCACCAAGTTTGCGCTTCGATGGGCTCGAATTGACCACTTTGGGCAATGCGCGTTCGCAAAGCGTAGGCGTCTAAAACCGGCTCCTCGTTGATACGAAGCACCTTGTCGCCTTCAAGCAAGCCGGCCTGATCCGCAGCACCTCCTGGACTCACCCGACCGATCACGGCTTGGCTGAAGGGACCTGAAAAGCCCAAGAGCGTCATGACAGCTCGGGGCTCTTCTCGAATGAGCTTTTGCAAAACCTTTTGGGGGTCCTCTTCAGGTGAAGCCCTGTCTTCACCGTTGGCACCCTTTTGGGGGATGTGAAATTGAGACAAGTCGAGCTCGACTTGGCTTGGCTTTTTGGAGTGATCTTGCATGGTGCTCAGGACCAAGACCATCGCTGGGTCAGAGGACAAGCCTTGCAAAATGGTTTTTTCAAACTGAGCGTAAGAGGCGATGTCTTGAGGCTCCTCACCCTTGGGGCCGATTTGAAGGACACGCATGCCTGAGGCCATCCCAGCTCTTTGTGCAAGACTGCCTTTGACAGGAGAGGACAAAGTGGGTGCCACGGATTCAAATCCGACCATGTTCATGACCACCAACATGACAACGGCGAGCAAAAAGTTGGCCATGGGACCGGCCGCCACGATCAAACTTCGGTTCAATAAACTTTGTTGGTGAAAGGCTCGACTCCAATCCTCCTTGAGCTTGGGGTCGCTGCTTTCATCCAAGAAAGTCACGTAACCCCCCAAGGGGATCAATGAAATGACAAATTCGGTTTCACCTTTTTGCGATGCGTCACTGCTGAGCACCTTGCGACCCATAGAGCTGCGAAAAATCACCGGTCCAAAGCCAAGAGAAAAACGCAAAACTTTGACCCCCAAGAGGACAGCTATTTTATAGTGCCCATACTCGTGCACCCCCACCAAAATGGCGATGGCCAATAAAAAAGACCACATAGACGTCATGACATCACTTTAAAAAAATCAATCCCATTCAACCCACAACTAGAACTTCGTATCTCAAAACTCATTGCAGCTTTCCAAGCAAGTCGCTGGCCACTTGCCTAGCGTGGCGATCGATTTCAAGAAGGTCCTCCAAGCCATGCGGTGCGTCAGGCAAATAGGCAGACAAGGTCTGCACGTTGAGGGCGTGAATTTGGTCAAATCGAATACGTTCTTCTAAAAAGGCGGACACTGCAAATTCATTGGCCGCATTCAAAACCGCTGCCGAACCACTGGGCGCCTTCAACACCTGCCAGGCCAGTTGGAGACCGGGATAACGTCTGCGATGAAGTGAATCGTCAAACGATTCAAAGGTCATGGGCGCGACGCTAGAAAAATCAATGGCCTTGGCCCCCGAGAGGATGCGCTTGGGCCAACTCAGTCCATAGGCAATGGGCACGCGCATATCAGGCGTTCCCAGTTGCGCCACCACAGACGCGTCCAAGTACTCCACCATCGAATGGATCACACTTTGCGGATGAATGACCACCTCCAACTGCTCGGGCTTGACACCAAAGAGATGGTAGGCCTCAATCACCTCCAGCGCCTTGTTCATCATGGTGGCAGAGTCCACAGAGATCTTGCGCCCCATCACCCAAGTCGGATGCGCACAAGCCTCTTGAACCGACACCGCCTTCAGTCGATCTGGATCCCAAGTTCTGAAAGGCCCACCTGAAGCGGTCAAAATGATCTTGGCAATGTTGTCGCTCCAAGTGCTAGGGTCATCTGGCAGGGATTGGAAAATGGCAGAATGCTCACTGTCAATAGGCAACAGCGTTGCGCCATGCTTTTTGATGGTGGTGGTAAAAACCTCTGCACCCACGACCAAGGCCTCTTTGTTGGCGAGCAACAGTCTCTTGCCAGCGCGTGCTGCAGCCAAGCAAGATGACAGCCCAGCGGCTCCTACGATAGCAGCCATCACCACATCCACCTCTGGATGCGAAGCCATCTCATCCAAAGCCTTCGCCCCACTTAACACCCGAGTTGGCAGTGAGGTGTGTTTGATTTTTTCTTCAAGTGCTTTGGCCGCTTGGGGGTCCACCATCACCACAAAACTTGGCTTAAAGCGAGCACTCTGCTCAAGCATCAAGTCCACTTGACGGTGAGCACTCAAAGCAAAGACCTCAAAGGCGTCAGCATGCTTGGCCAACACGTCCAATGTGTTGGTTCCAATGGAACCCGTCGAGCCTAAAATACTGATACGTTTTTTCATGAAACCTCTTGTTGACACCCACCTAAAAACAGTTCCATCAAGACACCCAATGGGCCAAGAACACCGCCAAGGGAACCGTGGGCAACAAAGCATCAATGCGGTCCAACACTCCTCCATGTCCAGGCAAGAGATGGCTGCTGTCTTTGAAACCCATGGCCCTCTTGACCATGGACTCAAACAAATCGCCAAGAACGCTGCAACTCACCAAGGCCACCAGCCCGAAGACGAAATAAGCCCAACCTCTTTGCCACAAAAGGGTAAAGATGCTCATCGACTCCAACTGAAAGAGGTCTTCCAAGTGCAACCAAGCCAGGCCCAACACAAAGACCAACACCATGCCACCCAAAGCCCCTTCTCGGCTTTTACCAGGACTCAAGACTGGAGCGAGTTTGGTTCGACCCATTGCTTTGCCCACAAAATAAGCCCCCACATCAGAGGTCCACACCAAGACCAAGACCGACATTAAAAAATGTGTGCTCAAGGCCTTGGCAGAACCAAAACTGACCCATGCACCCAGCAACATGGCCAGGCCCATGCAAGCTCTCAGCACAAACGCCAAATCTTGCCAACCCTTGATGCCCCACCTGAGGACCATGGCAAAAAAAACAAACCATACCAAGCCCAGCGTGAGCCCGCCCCAAGGAGCCAAACTCTCTGACCAAGAAAACCACCAATCAAGTGCACACAGGCCCAAGACCAAAGCGGCATAGGGGTATGCCTTTAAAAAAGGCAAGGGGTTCATCCTGGCCCACTCCCAAGCGGCCAAGGTGGTCATGAACAAGGTCAACAAGAGGAATGGCCAGCTCGACTGCGCAAACAAGGCGGGTACGTAAATGATCAACAAAATAGCGGCCGTGATGACGCGTTGCTTGAGCAATTGATCAACTCCTGAAATGAAAGGCGACTTGCACGCTATCAAGCGCAGACGCGAGAGTCTGTAAGGATGAGAAAACGCTTGCAAGGCAAGCATCAAAGGTCTCACCCATCAAGTCCAAGGTCACCAACCCATGAAGCGTCATGGGCGACCTAAACAGCCAAAATTTCTGCTTCTTTGGCGGCAACGACCTTGTCGATTTCAGCAATGTATTTGTCGGTCATTTTTTGAATATCTGCCTCGGCTCTCTTTTGATCGTCCTCGCTGGCCTCTTTGTCTTTGACCAATTTTTTAACCGCATCGTTGGCGTCTCGCCTCAAATTGCGCACAGCCACTTTGGTCCCTTCGCCATCGTTTCTGACCACCTTGGTCAACTCCTTGCGGCGCTCTTCGGTCATCGCGGGCATGGGCACGCGGATCAAGTCCCCCATCGCCGATGGGTTCAAGCCCAAATCGCTGTCGCGGATGGCTTTTTCAATTTTGGCGCCCATGCCTTTTTCCCAGGGCTGAACGCTGATGGTCCTCGCATCCAAAAGCGAGACATTGGCCACTTGACCAATGGGCGTTGGGTTGCCGTAATAGTCCACCATCACCGAGTCCAACAAGCCTGGATTGGCGCGTCCCGTCCTCACCTTGCTCAGCGATGAGTTCAAGGCAGCAATGGACTGCGTCATTTTTGTTTCGGTTGATTGTTTAATTTCTGCAATGCTCATCACAACTCCTAAATTTTAGATTTCACCAGGACCCAAGTTCAAATCGATCGAACGACCAACTGCGTTGAGACCTCTGCTGAAGACACATCGCCTAGTCTAGGCCCTAAGCATAAACCAAAGTCCCCTCGTCCTCGCCCATCACCACGCGCTTTAAGGCCCCATTTTTAAAAATAGAGAAGACCTTGACCGGCAAGCGCTGATCGCGACACAGAGCAAATGCTGTGGCATCCATGATGCCTAAATTTTGTCGAATGGCATCATCAAAGCTGATTTTGTTGTAGCGGGTGGCTGAGCTGTCCTTTTTAGGGTCGGCCGTATAAACGCCATCGACCTTGGTCGCTTTTAACACCAACTCTGCACCGATTTCTGCGCCTCTTAGAGCTGCCGCGGTGTCTGTTGTAAAAAACGGGTTTCCCGTGCCGGCAGCAAAAATCACCACCTTGCCCTCCTCCAAGTACTGCAAGGCCTTGGGTCTGACATAAGGCTCCACCACCTGCTCAATGCCAATGGCAGACATCACACGAGCGGTCAAACCCGCTTTGTTCATGGTATCGGCAAGCGCCAAGGCGTTCATGACGGTCGCGAGCATGCCCATGTAATCGGCCGTTGCACGGTCCATCCCCACAGACCCTCCAGCGACCCCTCTGAAGATATTGCCCCCGCCAATGACCACCGCCACCTCCACGCCAAGGCGCGTGATCTCGGCGATCTCCTCAACGATCCTTACAATGGTTGCACGGTTGATTCCAAAAGCATCATCCCCCATGAGCGCTTCACCCGATAACTTGAGCAAAATGCGCTTGTGCGCTGGCGCGATTTGAGTCATTGTCAATTTCTCCTGATGGGTTATTTTAAGTTTAGCTCAAACTGGGGCTTAAAAAAAAAGGGACCGAAGTCCCTTTTTGTTCTATCAGCTGTTTTGTTTCGCTGCAGCGACTTGGGCGGCCACTTCCGCAGCAAAATCGTCCACCTTTTTCTCTATCCCCTCTCCAACCACATACATGGTGAAGGATTTGACTTGGGTGTTGTTGGCTTTGAGCATTTGCTCGACCGTTTGTTTGTCGTTCTTCACAAAAGTTTGGTCAAACAAAGAGACTTCTTTCAAATACTTTTGCACGGCGCCATCAATCATCTTTTGTGCAATCTCGGCGGGCTTGCCAGACTCAGCCGCTTTGGCCGTCGCCACAGAGCGCTCGCGCTCAATCAACTCTGTAGGCACATCCGCACTTGTCAAGGCAACTGGCTTCATGGCCGCCACATGCATGGCCACATCTCTAGCGGCACTTTCTTGGCCCTCATACTCCACCATCACACCAATCCGAGTGCCATGCAAGTAACTGGTCAAACCATGGGTGCCTGTGAACAATTTGAAGCGGCGAAAGCTCATGTTTTCGCCAATCTTGCCTATCAAGCCTTTTCTAACGTCCTCAAGGCTTGGACCAAAACCATCTTGCGAGTAACTCAAGGCCCCCAAGGCCTCAACATCGCTGGGCTTGTGCTTGACCAACAAGTCGGCTGCAGCCTTGGCCAGGGCCAAGAAACTGTCGTTCTTGGTGACGAAGTCGGTCTCACAATTGATCTCAAGCAAGGCACCCGTGTGGCCCTCAATGCTAGCGAACACCACGCCCTCTGCAGTCACTCTTGAGGCCGCTTTTCCAGCTTTGCTACCCAATTTAACACGAAGAATTTCCTCCGCTTTGACCATGTCACCTTCCGACTCGGTCAACGCCTTTTTGCACTCCATCATGGGTGCGTCGGTTTTGGCTCTTAATTCTGCCACCATGCTTGCTGTGATTGCTGCCATTTGTCTTTCTCCGAATTCGTTTCAAGTTCAATAATAAGAAGCTTTCGCTTTTCTAGTCGCTAAAAAGGGGCTTCATGAAGCCCCTTGACCTTTGGCTCTCAAAAAGAGAATCAGGCGCTGTGAGCTTCATCAACCTCTACAAAGTCTTCATCTTTCTCTTCTGAGATGGCTTTGATCACGTCTTGCGCGGCATTGGCACGGCCTTCAAGGATGGCGTCCGCAATCGCACGGGCATAAAGCGTCACCGCCTTGGAAGAGTCATCGTTGCCAGGAATCACAAAATCAATCCCCTCTGGTGAGTGGTTGGTGTCAACAACGCCAATCATAGGAATGCCCAATTTTTTGGCTTCAAGGACGGCGATCTTGTGGTAGCCCACGTCAATGATGAAAATTGCATCGGGCAAAGTGGCCATGTCTTGGATGCCGCCAATGTCTTTTTCTAACTTGTCAAGCTCTCTTGAGAACGTCAACTGCTCTTTTTTGGACATGGCATCCAAGCCACCTTCGAGCTGGACTTTCATCTCTTTTAGACGCTTGATGGAAGACTTGACCGTTTTAAAGTTGGTCAGCATGCCTCCGAGCCATCTTTGCTCAACGAAAGGCACACCAGCGCGCTTGGCTTCAGATGCGACGATCTCTCTGGCTTGGCGCTTCGTGCCGACCATCAAAATGGTCCCACGGTTGGCGGACAACTGACGAGCAAATTTCACAGCCTCTTCAAACATGGGCTGTGTTTTCTCTAAATTGATGATATGAATTTTGTTGCGATGGCCAAAAATAAAGGGGGCCATTTTGGGATTCCAAAAGCGTGTCTGATGTCCAAAGTGAACACCCGCTTCAAGCATTTCGCGCATTGATACTGACATGATAGTTTTTCCTATAAGGTTTGGTCTAAAACCCATCTCGAAATTAATGCTTTTAAATTAAAAATGTTTTTTAACAAAGCACCAACACCTTGAATGAGAAGGTTTGCGATTGACTTGTACAAATTTTTAATTTGCAAAGCCCAAGAATTGTAGCATATTCATGTCCATTTTTCCCATGAAAAACTGACTTTTCACGGGTTTGCACCAATCGTGTTCATAAAAAACCAAAAAGGGCTCTGACAGAAGTTAACATACCCCTCATGAACAATCAAAGAGTCGCCATCATTGGCGCTGGCATCATTGGGGTCACAACGGCATATGAACTCTCGCTCAAAGGGTACAAGGTCACCGTTTTTGACAAGAACCAAACCTGCTCAGAAGAGTCGAGTTTTGCCAATGGCGGAGTGATTTCTCCTGGTTACATTGCCCCTTGGGCCAACCCGTCCATCTTCAAAAGACTCATCCAGGAGCAGTTTGCCAAACACGCCAGTATTTTGGTGCATTTTCCTAATTTAGAGACCCTGAGTTGGTTCAGCAAGAGCATCAAAGCTTCCAAGTCTGAGCGCTACTGGCGACATCGCCAAGCTATGCAAAAATTGGCTTTGATGACGCAAAAGAGGCTCAAAGAGTTGGCTCAATCCCTGGGCATTGAGGTTGAGCAATCACATGGCTACAACATCATCTATCGCAGCGAGCGTCATTTTGAAATTGCCAAATCATCCTTGCCCTACCTCACCGATTTGGGCATTCCCTTTCAAGTTTTGAACAAGGAGGGTTTGCTGCAAAAAGAACCCGCTTTGGAAAGCGAAACGCCCTTTGCTGGCGCGGTTCATCTCCCAGACGACCAGATTGCCAATTGCAGACAGTTTGCTTTGGCTCTTCGCGATGAAGCCGAAAAAATGGGCGTGCATTTTGAATTCAAGTCCAATGTAGAACCCTTAAGCGCAAACGACCCCAAACGCTTGGTGGTGAACGGTAAACCCATGGAGTTTGACCAAGTCGTGGTTTGCTCAGGCATGGGTAGCCTCAAGCTCTTGAGTCAGTTGGCTTTGCCCATTCCAATGACGCCCGTTTACGGCTACTCCATGACCGCCATGATCAAGGAGCCCCTAGATGCCCCAAAATGCGGCATCTTGGACGAAAAGTACAAGGTGACCATTTCTAGGCAAGGTAACCGCATCCGCGTGGGTGGCATCATGGAGTTTGGTGGTGAACCCAAAGTCCAAAGTCCCAAAGCCATCAAAACCCTTTACAAAGTTTTAGAAGATTGGTTCCCCAAGGCCACCGACATGGGCCAACAAATACAAGTTTGGAAAGGTATTCGCCCCATGCTTCCCAAAGGCTCCCCGATCGTTGGCGCAACTCCCCACAGCGGTTTGTGGCTCAATTTGGGACATGGTTCTAGCGGCTGGGCCACGTCTTGTGGCAGCGCTCAGGTCTTGGCTGGCATGATGACGCAAGACATACCCAACACAGACTGGCTGGAGTTGGCACTCAATTAGTCAAAGAAGGCTTTTTTTAGCAACATTTAAGGCATTCAAGTCTTTTCAGCGTTTTGCTTTTTTGGACTTTTTGGTTGAAGCGCCTCTCTTGAGAGCACCTTTTATCGCGTCCAAAGGCGACTTGTTAAAGCTCCCCCCCTTGGCAAAGGCAGGAGGCGTGACTGGGGAGACGCCCCTTGAGGAGGTTTTGGCAGCACCTGCAGGTGACTTAGCAACTGCGCCTTTTTGAGTTCCTCTGGAACCAAGAGGGGCGCCAGGCATGAAAGATGAACCTGCGGTAGGAGACATGGCTTGCGAGGCACCTCTTTTGCCATGTTTGATGAAAGACTTTTGTTTTTTCCCGCCCTTGGATTCACCCAGGTTCAATCCCGTCACATCCTTGGTGTTGATCAAACTTCTGTCCAAGCTGTCCTTGACCAGTCGAAAGTCAATTTTTCTTCCATCCAAGTCAACTCGACTGACTTGCACCAACACCTTGGTGCCAATAGCATAACGAATACCCGTTCTCTCACCTCTGAGCTCTTGGCGAGCCTCATCAAACCTAAAATACTCCCCCCCTAATTCGGTGATATGGACCAAGCCCTCGACATACAAAGCATCCAAGGTCACAAAAATCCCAAAACCTGTTGCCGACGTGACCACGCCACTGTACTCCTCGCCCAAATGTTCGCGCATGAATTTGCATTTGAGCCAGGCCTCCACATCTCTAGAGGCCTCATCTGCAAGTCGCTCATTGGCGGAGCAATGCAAACCTGCCGCCTCCCAAGCTGCCTGGTCCACATGGCGCTTTTGGGTAGAGACTTCCTTGCTTTCTTTGCCATGGGCTTTGGACGCCAAGCGCCTGGCCAATCGGGCATGAGACTCACCTGGCGTTGGCAAAGCTGGTAGCTGGTACTTTTGCTTGGCCAAAATGGCCTTGATGACCCTGTGCACCAACAAATCAGGGTAGCGACGGATGGGACTGGTGAAGTGTGTGTAGGCCTCAAAAGCCAAGCCAAAGTGGCCACTGTTGATGGGGGTGTAAATGGCTTGTTGCATGGAGCGCAGCAGCATGCTGTGGATTTGCTGAACATCGGCACGCTCTTGAGTGGCCTTTGCAATGGCTTGGTACTCTGAAGGCTTGGGCTCATCACTGATGCTTTGAGAGATACCCACAGCTTTCAAATAACTTCTCAGCAACTCCACCTTTTCAGGCGTGGGCCCTTCATGCACCCTAAAAAGTCCCGGGTGCTTGGAGCCCAAGATAAATTCTGCGCTACAGAAATTGGCCGCCAACATCGCCTCTTCAATCAATCGATGCGCCTCATTTCTCACTCTTGGGATGATCTTTTCTATACGTCCGTTCTCGTCACACACGATTTGAGTCTCGGTCGACTCAAAATCAACCGCCCCTCGCTGTTGGCGAGCTTTTAAAAGGGCCAAATACACATCGTGCAAGTTGATCAAGTGAGAAACCACCTCTCCATTGGCCAAGGCTTGAGGACCTCTCGTGTTGGATAAAATGGATGCAACGGTGGTGTAGGTCAAGCGAGCTTTGCTGTGCATGACGGCAGCATAAAACTGATAGGCATAGATCTCGCCCTCTTGAGTGACCAACATGTCACACACCATGCACAAACGATCGACATGGGGGTTCAGGGAACACAGGCCATTGGAGAGCTTTTCCGGGAGCATGGGGATGACACGCCTTGGAAAATAAACGCTGGTTGCACGATCGTAGGCATCCACATCAATGCCGCTAGCAGTTTGAACGTAGTGACTGACATCAGCGATCGACACCAACAAACGCCAACCTTTTCTGCGCCCTACTTTTGCTGGCTCGCAATAGACTGCGTCGTCAAAGTCACGCGCATCTTCTCCATCGATGGTAACGAAAGGCATGTCCCTCAAGTCCACTCGATCCTCTAAATCCTGGGGTCTAACTTTGTCAGGTAAAGCTTTAGCAAGCTTTAAACACTCGGCAGAAAACTCATGCGGCACGGCGTACTTTCTCACCGCGATCTCAATTTCCATACCGGGATCGTCCACCTCTCCCAAAACTTCCTTGACCCGGCCCACCGGTTGCCCAAAAAGACTGGGCGGCTCGGTCAACTCGACCACCACCACCTGGCCGACCTTGGCCGCACCTGTCGCCCCTTTGGGAATTAAAATATCTTGACCGTAACGCTTGTCCTCAGGGGCAACCAACCAGATGCCCCCCTCTTGCAACAAACGACCAATGATGGCGTAGGAGGGCCTCTCCAAAATTTCAGTGACACGCCCCTCAGGACGGCCTTTGCCGTCAAGCCTTGATATTTTGACTTTGACCCGGTCTTTATGCAAAACTGCGCGCATCTCATTGTGCGGCAAATAAATATCTGGGGCACCACTGTCACGCTGGACAAATCCATGACCATCGCGATGACCTAAAACACTTCCGATGAACTCTTCAACAGAAGTCGATGAATGTGAGATTTTTTTGATAAGATAGCCTATGTCTGTTTTGCCCCGATGGCGGAATTGGTAGACGCACTAGTTTCAGGTACTAGCGAGTAACATCGTGGGGGTTCGAGTCCCTTTCGGGGCACCAAATGACACAACATGTCAACGGATCGATTGGAAATCTTGACCTCCTCGTTTGTCTTTGACTATAACAAATAAATATCCCAGTCTTGTGACAAATGCTCCACGCCTAGATAGGCTGCGCAATCAGGTCATGGCCGTCCGTGTCTACAATTTTCGCTTTGACGAATTCGCCCACCTTCAAACGTAGGCTCACCTTTTGAGGAGGCAACAGTTTGACCGTGCCATCAATCTCTGGGGCATCGGCATATGAGCGCGCTAAAGCACCTTGCTTGCCTCCGGCGTGTACTTGGTCAATCAACACTTTCATGGTTTGACCGATTCGCTCTCGCAACTTAGCTACCGACACCTCTTCTTGCACTTTCATGAACCGGGCTTGCCGTTCTTGACGAACAACATCTGGCAACATGCCAGGAATTTCGTTGGCCAAGGCACCTTTGACTGGACTGTAGGCAAAACATCCTGCTCGATCGATTTTGGCCAGTCGCACAAAATCCAACAAATGCTCGAACTCAAGCTCAGTTTCGCCGGGAAATCCTGCAATAAAAGTGCTTCGAATGACCAAGTCAGGACACTGTTCACGCCAAGCTTGAATTCGATCCAGATTCTTCTCCCCACTCGCTGGTCGCTTCATGCGAGACAAAACGTCAGGGTGACTGTGCTGAAAGGGGATATCCAAATAGGGCAAAACGCGCCCCTGTGCCATCAAGGGAATCAAATGATCAACCGTGGGATAAGGGTAGACGTAATGCAAGCGCACCCAGGCACCGTAAGGCTCGGCTAAATTTGCCAATTGCTCAACCAACTCAAGTGTGCGTGTTTTGATGGGCTTGCCATCCCAAAACCCCGTTTGGTACTTGACAT
>JBAXNB010000038.1:0-17277 GCA_037134015.1 Betaproteobacteria bacterium
GCAGTTCAATGCCTACAAGTCAGTCCCCTGTCAATCTTTTGTTGCATGGACTGTGTAGCACGCCAGACGAGTTGCTGAGCGTCTATGCAGCCTTGACTCGAGAAGGTCACCTGGTCAAGCACCTTGTCATTCCTGGGTACTCCTTTGATGCGTCTATGGATCAACAAGAGGCATCGGTTTTTGAGTGCTGGATAGACTTTGTTTGCAAGGAAATTAAAGACATCAAGGCTCAAGGGCAAGAGGTCAATCTCATTGGTCTTTCAGCGGGTGCGACGGTGGCTTTGGGTGCAGCGCTTAAAGTCCCGCAAAGCATCGATCGATTGATCTTGTTGTCTACGCCTTTGATCGTGGATGGTTGGAGTATTCCTTTTATTCATTTTTTACTGCCTGTGGCTTTGTACACGCCTTTGGGGGGCCTTTGGAAGTACAAGGAAAAGACCCCCTTTGGCGTCAAGAATGTTCGCATCAGAGATTGGATAGAGCGTGAACTCAGTCACAGGCGTGTGTCTCAAGCGGGAGCCAGTGTCCTTGAAGTCGCGCATTTGCGTGAGCACGATCGATTGCGTCGATATGTCATGAAGCATTTAGCAAAGGCCGATCTTCCCCGTGCTTTGGTCATCCACGCGAGAGAAGATGAGGTGGCTAGTTTATCAAATGTAAGGTGGCTGGAGAAAAATTGGCAGCTCGGTCAAATCCAGGTTGTTTTGTTAGACAACAGTTATCACATGATCACCATTGACAATGACCGAGAACAGGTTTGCAAGGCTATTTTGGATTTTCTAAGCGTTGAAAGTTTTCCCTCGAGGGTGTCTACCATCTAGACGGACTGAACTCAAAGGCGGCACAGCTTCAAGAATGAAAAAGGCCTAATGGGTATTAGGCCTTGTGTACAGAGTTGTGGACTTTCAGAGGGGTCTATTTACCAGTCGTCTGATCCACCACCAGAGCTTGAACTGTCGTCCCAAGAACTCGAGTCGTTCACGCCAAAATTGTTGCCACCCATATCGTAATTGTTGCTGGGCGCAGGTTGAAACCCGTTGTCTTGAAACCCTTGACCAGGCGTAGGATTGCTATTTCCATTTCCATGACGATCCCCCATCATGTTGTGCATCAGGGCCTCGCCAGCAACCATGCCAGCGCCAAGGGCTGCGCCTGTGGCCAAGCCACCAAGAATGCCTGATCCCATCGAGCCACCGCCGCCCATCATGCCGGGTCCGCCCATCATGCCAGGTCCACCCATTGGAGTCGGACCATAGCCACTGGGTTGAAGCCCACCTGGATTACCGCCATAACCAGGCATGGGGGAGTAAACCTCTCTAGGACGGGTCATCATGCGAACGATAAAGAAGACAAAGGCCAAGGCAGCAAAGCCCAAGACCCAAGGCAAAAAGCTAAAGCTGGAGGAGGGGGCTGGCGTATTTTGGTAGGAGTTGGCCACCGGCTGGGCAGCAGGTGCAGGCGCACTTAAACGTGCATGTAATCCGTTAACAGCCTCTTGCTTTGCAAATGGCAAGCCTGGAGCGAGTTTTTCAGCGATGTTCAGCTCATCCTTGGCCGCCGCTAGACGACCCTCCTTGGCTAAAATCTCCGCATGAACAAAATGGGCCTTGGCCGAGTTGGGGTGATCGGTCAAGACTTGCTTCATCATGGCTTCGGCCTGGCTGAAGTTGCCAGATTCAGCGGCCTTGTAGACCTCTGCCATGCTGGGATCCGCTGCGTGAGCAAAAACAGCTAAAACCATTGAGGCACTGAGCAGCATGGTTTTGAAGAAATGTTTCAAAAACTGGGAATTTTTCATTTAGGTCAACTCCTTGATTGAGGTTTGATTCATTTTGGGGCGGATTCTGGTGTTTCAAGACCTCTCCTAACACCTTCGTAAAGCATTTTGCACGAAATAAAGATGGTTTGTCTAGAAAAGGGTTAATGTTTGCTCAATATAAACCATGAAACAAAGCCAAGGGGCAAAAAGCTCTTTTTTTAAAAGGAAGTGACACCTTGTAAGAACAACTTTTGGGTATTGGAAGATGATAAAGAGGCAATTAAGGGGGGCAGTGAAAGTGTTGCAGGCAAGAGGCCCGAAATTGTTCATGGATGGCCTCCTCCTTTGAGTCTCGAGCTATTTCTCCTCCTATGTTAGGGATGGGCGTTAACAAATGGCCCCTTGGTGCTAGAACTTGACACTTTTATCTGGAACTGGGTGAAAGACACAAGGACCATCGCTGTAAGTTGGCTGTAAAAATTATTTTGATGATCCTCTTTAGGTTTAAAAGTTGCTAAGATGCTCAACTGCTCGCCATTCAGGGCAGTCGAATTCGTCATTTTTGTCTTGTAAGGAAATTTTTATGTCTTCTTTGTTGTCCAGTGCTTCAATTCCTGTCTTTAAACTCATGTTGGGTAATTTGAAAGTTTGTTTGGAGAAGGCTCAGGCTGATGCAAGCCTGAGAGGCTTTGATGCGCAAGTGTTTTTTGACTACAGACTCGCGCCCGATATGTTGCCCTTTAAAAAGCAAGTTCTGATTGCCTGCGATGCAGCCAAGTTGTGCGTTGCTCGAATTGCTCAGATCGAAGCGCCCAAATTTGAAGACAATGAGACTGATTTTGCCCAATTGATTGAAAGAGTGAGCAAGACGCTTGCTTGGATTTCTACAGTTTCACCTGAAGCCATGGACCAAGGTGCAGGTCGTGAGATTACTTTTGCAGTGGGTAAAACCATGACCAAAACCATGAAAGCGGAAGACTACTTGACCCAATGGGCCTTGCCCAATATGTTTTTTCACATCACCACCACCTATACAATTCTGAGGCACAATGGTGTGCCCCTAGGTAAGATTGATTATTTGGCAGGCTCTTTGCCTGCTTGAGTCGGCCAAAAACACTGCCTTGTCGATTTTAGGGAAGCCTACCTAAGCCCAAGTAGCCCCACACTTTGGATGCAAATGATTGAAATTTGCATCCAAATTCAACTCCCTTGCGTTCTACCCTATGGCCATCAAGTCCACCATCTATAAAGCCAATTTACAAATCGCGGACATTGATCACAGTTATTATGCAGATCATGCGCTTACTTTGGCCAGGCATCCAAGTGAGACCGATGAGCGCATGATGGTGAGGTTGGTTGCTTTGTCTTTGAACGCTTACCTCATCAATGAATTGTGTCAAGGTGATGCAACCTGGGCCTTTGGAGCGGGTTTGTCAGACCCCAACGACCCCGATATTTCACTGACCGATTACACAGGAAGAAAACGAGTTTGGATAGAGGTCGGCCAACCCGATGAAAAGCCCTTGGTCAAGGCGTGTTCTCAGTCAGACTTGGTCTTGGTCTATGCTTTCAATCACGCAAGGAACATATGGTGGGCCGCTTTGAAAAACAAAGTGTCTCGCTTGGATAAATTGAAAGTCTTCGGCTTGAGTCACGAGGCGACTCAATCTTTGGTCAGCATGGCTGAGAGAAGCATGCAGTTGCAAGCCACCATTCAAGAAGAAACGCTCACGCTCAGCAGTCAACTGGGCAGTATAGAAGTCGATACAACGCTTCTGTCTTGAGCGGCATCAACCGCTGGATTGGCATCGATTCAATTTCTTTTTCTTTGAACATATACATTGACCAGCCTAAGGGCAATAGGTCCAAAAAGCTTAGAAAAAATATGCCGGTATTTGGCAAATTTCAAGTAGGCCCAGGACAAGGGGCCTTGTAGACTTGGTGCAGCTAAAAAATGGGCAAGGTGCTTCATGCCAACCAATTCATAAGCCCTGGCGAAGACCTGAATGCCATCCAAGAGTTCGCCCGTGTTCGTTTTTCCTTTGATGCTTTTCATGGCCGCTTCACAAAGAACGCCGTGGCCTTGTTCAGAGAAGTTGCTGTCCGTGATGTCTTCAAACTTCAAAAGACCTGCAGTGTCTTTGTGCTCCAACAAGCGCATCTCAGCCAAACACAAAGGACAGCTGCCGTCAAAATACAAGGTCAACTTTGTCTGCGCGTTTTGAGCCAAACCCGTCATTTGTAACCCCTAGGCCATCACAAGGTGAACAAGGGATGGTGCAAGCCACCAGCTAAATTTTCCGCAGCCCACATCAAGGGGTCTTGCTCTTTGGGCAACAAGACGCCGGCCGCTCTGATTTGGTGAGACTTACCCTTCAGTGCTGGAGGTTGAACTTGAGCCTGGGGTGCCGTTGCGAATTCGTACAACATGCGGCGAGCCATCACAATGGCGCGGTCTGTGGGGAGTAACTTTTCAGCATCATGGTCTTGAATGGCTCCCATGCTTTCTTGAAGCGAAGCATCTTGCATTGAAATACCAAAAACACCAGAGTACGAGCGCTTCTCTTTTTGAGCGACGCGGTCAATCATGTACTCGTTTTGCATATTTTGTGACGGTCTGAAACTTTTCTCTGATTCATACTCCACATGGATGCCTTTGCCGGCTTGCATGGCCTGTCTCTCCTCAATGGAGAGCGGTTTGTCAGGGTGGTAGTTGATGCTCCAAGCCATGCAGTGCTCGTCGTCAACAGGAACCCAAAGATGTCCACCAAGAGCGTGCTCACCAAATGGAGGAATCAAGGTGTACCAAGGGAAGATCCACTGGGTGATCCGCCAGTAATAATTTTGATCATCTCCGTTTCTCCTGCCATACAAGGTCATGCCGAAGTCGGTCTTTTCAATGGTAAAAATGACATTGCCGTCGGCTTTGATGTACTTCAGGGCTTGTGTGCCAACATGCATGGGGTCGATGTCGACCTCATAGCGGTGTACAAAGGAGACATGCGCGGTGTCAATGCCGCCCTCCATGGCTTGTAAAAAATTCGACTCTTGCAAGCGTCTTGAAATGAAGACATGGCTCTCTGGTACCAAACACCACTCGAGTTCGGGTAAGTCGGGTTGCGTACCCTCAGGTCCCATGTAGGCCCAGACCAAGCCAGCTCTCTCCACGCAGGGGTAAGATTTGATGTGCATTTTTTCACACAACTCAGGCGCAGAAGGGATATCGATGCATTGACCGTTGCGATTGAATTTCACGCCATGGTAGGCGCACCTAAGTCCCCCTTCTTCGTTCCTGGCGAAGTAAAGGGACACCCCTCTGTGTGAGCAAAACTCGTTGACCACGCCGACAACGCCTTCGGTATCTCTGAAGACGATGAGTTTCTCACTCATGATCTGAACTCTGACTTGTGGGCCATCGGGGTCTTTGACCTCGTCACTTGAGACGACTGGGACCCAGTACCTTCTCAGCAAATTGCCCATGGGGGTACCAGGTCCGGTTTGTGTCAAAGCTTGTGACATCTCCTTGTTCATGAAGAATTTATCCTTAAAACTAAAAGCAATTAAAAAACCAACAAAAAAACAAAGCGATCAAAGCTTAGGAATAGACACCACCATCACGGCGGCTTGACCCGCATCGACCGCTTTTAAGCAGCGTTGAATGGCGGACTCCAACTCATCGGGCTCGTTGACTCTTTCAGCATGCGCACCAAAGGCGGCGCCGACTTGCTCAAATTGACGCTTTTCACCATGGTGCTTGGCATGAAAATTTTGCTCTTTTGCTGCGTAGCCATCAGGGTGCACCCTGAGTGTGGCTTCTTTCACCGCTTGCCAACCCCCATTGTCCAACACCACCGTGAAGATCGGCAGGCCTTCGGCTTGTGCGACCGAATAGACCGAGGTGGGGGTGGAGAAGTGAAAGCCACCATCCCCAACGATTTGAACCACACGTTTTTTGGGGTTGGCCAAACGAATACCAAGTGACATGCCTCCGCTGTAACCCAAGCCCCCACCGGCGGCGCCAAACAAGGTCTTGGGTTGATTTCTAGGCAAATGGTTCATGACCGCCAAAGAGTGTCGGATGGCCTCATTCAAGACGACATCGTCACTGTCTATCATGCCATTCAAGGTGTGGCAGACGAAGTTGGGCTGAACAGCGCCTGAGCTGCCCTTGTTTTGAGACTCGGTTTGAAGCCGATCTTTGCGAGCCTGGTTGAGTTGTGTCACCTCTTGTAATCTTTTCGCCACTTGGACTTCATGCTCGGCATGGACCATGCTTTTTGCAACCCTCAACAAGTCCTCCAAGAACAAAGCACTGTCTGCTTGTATTCTTGTTTGTGTGGCAAAGCCCCACATGGGGAAATCTTTTTTGATCGGATCTTGATCAATGTGTATCCATTGCGTATGGGCCTGGGGTTGCCCGTATTTGGGTAGCCACGGCACATCGGTATCGATCAAAATGCCAATGTCGGTGTTCGCAAAGCCATGCGAAGGGTCAAAGCCACAAAACCACGCGTTGTCTCTTGAAATGTTGTTGTGAGTTGAGCTGTATTCATAGACCCGGATACCCAATAGGGATGCCAATTCTCCTAAGGCGTGAAAAGCCTTGGCGCTTCGGCCTAAGTAACTGGTCACCAGCATGGGGTTGTGCGCCTTGATCAACTGCTCAGCCACACTTTTCAATTGCGCCTCTGAGGCCGAACCTTGGAGGACAGGGCCATAGTCTTGGGCACTGAAGGGGTGAACACGTTGTTCTTCCCAGTTCTCTGCCAAGGTCTCTCTGGGTAGGCTCATGTAGACAGGCCCAGGAGGATCTGAATGCATGATGCTGTGAGCTCGTCGGACCACCTCCTTGGCCACCACACCAGAGGGCAAGGTGTATTCCCATTTGGTATAGGGGCGGACCAAGGACGCCATGTCAAAGGGGTCTTGCACAAAGTGCACATAATTGTCTCTGGAGCCCGTCAACTCTCCACGGATCGTGAATGGAGCACGGCCCGCCATCAGCAAAACCGGTAAGCGCGCACGCATGAGGTTGTGCATGCCCATGACGGCATTGGCTGTGCCCGCGTCCACGTGGACCAAAACGCCTTGACCTCTTCCAGTGAAAGCAGCAAATCCTCCCGCCATGTGAATGGCCACATTTTCGTGGGGGCAGGTGATCACTTTCGGCATGGGCTTACCCAAGGCGGAGAATTTCGCCATCTCTTCAATCAAGGTGGCGTGGTCTGTACCTAAATTACAAAATAAATACTCGATACCCGCCTCCATGAGGCCTTCTAAAAAGTAATGGGCGGCTGAATGCATGGAGGTGTTCGCTGGGCTTGGGTCTTTAGGGGTCATGATGAGTCGGGTGAGTGATGAATTAAAAAGTTTTCAAAACAAAAAACTCTTTTGCTTGGTGCTTTGAGCTTTTTCTTATTTTATGTTTTTTTGATGCATTTCGCTTGAGCTTGTCGTGCTGAGGGTCAATTAAAAGGGGTAAAACTCTGCACCAGCGCATTCAAATCCTAGGGTGAACATGAATACCAAGTTTTTTGTATTGGGTTACAACCAAAGGGCAATGACGCAGGCGAAAAAAATGAACCATAAGGTGTCCAAGCATGTTGGGTCTTCAAGAGCTTAAAAAAACGCTCCGTGTGGTGATGTTTGATCAATACGGCACGGTGGTTGACATACAGGGCGGGTTGGTCAAAGCCATTGAGCCGTTTTTGGCAAAGAAAGGGTACAAGGGATCGGCAAACTCCTTGGTCACTTGGTGGAGGCGCACGCATTTTGAAAACTCCATGATCGATGCGCTTTTGCATCAAAGCCATACACCCTACCGTGAAATTGGGCATCGATCGTTGGACTACACCCTTGAGCGAGCTGGCATTGAGCACTCGTTGGAGGATGTCAAAAGATTGGTCGCTTGCATAGAGACGTTGGCGTGTTTTCCTGAAGTGCCCATGGCATTGAAACGCATCAAGGAGCATTACCCCATTGCAGTTCTCTCCAACGGAGATCCGGACATGCTGGAGCGGGCCCGGCATTTTCATGGCGTACCATTTGATCGAGTGTTGTCGGTTGCAGCATCTGGTGCCTTCAAGCCGCATGTGAACACCTACACTTATGCCGCTCAAGCCATGGGCCTTCAAAGGCAAGAGGTCCTTTTTGTGGCCAACCATGCATTTGACTGTGTAGGTGCCAAAGCCGCAGGCATGCGAACAGCCTTTATCGACCGAAGAGGTCGCCCCTTTGGTCAAACTCCCCATCAACCCGATCTCATCTTGAAAGACATGACGGCCTTGGCCGATGTGTTGTCCCAGCCCGTGAGCTAGATTTTTTCAATCCATCTGGATCTTCAAGATAGATCCATCATGGGTTTTCAGAAGGGGCCCCTTTTTCTAGTCGACGACTCAGAAAGGCATGTACCTCACCAGCAATGCCTTTTCTAAACGCCATGACGCATAGAACAAATATGGCGCCAATGATGACCGTCACCCAAGAGCCAACTTTGTCAGACAAGGTGTCTTGAAGGGTCACCACAATGCCTGCGCCCAAAACAGGGCCAATGAAGGTGCCGGCTCCCCCTAGCATGGTCATCAAGATGACCTCTCCAGAAGTTGCTTGAAGTACATCAGACAAGGCTGCAAAGCCAAGTACGACACACTTTAAAGAGCCCGCGAGCCCCGCCAAGGTGGAGGAAATGACAAACACCAATAATTTTTGTCGATCCACAAAGTAACCCAACGAGCAAGCGCGAGTTTCGTTTTCTCGAATGGCTTTGAGGACTTGCCCAAAGGGAGAGTTCACGACCCGTTGGATGAACAAGAACACCATCACAAACACCAAAAAGACAAAGTAGTACATGCTCAAGTCGTCTTTCAAGGACACAAGTCCAAGGAGGTCTCCGCGAGAGACGCCCTGGATGCCGTTTTCTCCTCCGGTAAAAGAGGCTTGAAGGCAAACAAAATAGACCAATTGAGAAAGTGCCAAGGTGATCATGGCAAAGTAAATGCCAGAACGCCGAATCGCAATGAATCCAATGACCAAGCCCAACAAGCAAGATGTCGTCATGCCTGCAAAAATGGCCACGACCGTGCTCAATTTATAAACCGTGATCAGGTGCGCCGTGATGTAGGACGAGAACCCAAAATAAGCCGCATGACCAAAGGAAAGCATGCCACTGTAGCCTAGCATCAAGTTGAAGGCGCATGCAAAAATTGCATAGCAATAAAGCGTCATCAAATAAACGGGATAGATGCCTAGCCATGGAGCGATCAAGCCCATGATGAGCAAAGAGACGTAAAACATCAAAGTGAAATTCTTCATGCGCATTTAATCTTTGCCAAAGAAGCCACTTGGACGCCAACAAAGCACCACGGCCATGATCACAAACACCACAATGTTGGACGCCTCGGGATACAGCACCTTGGTGAAGCCTTCAATCACGCCCAATGACAGACCGCTCAAAATAGCACCCAGAATCGAACCCATGCCTCCTATGACCACGACCGCAAAGACAACGATGACCAAGGACGATCCCATCAAGGGAGAGACTTGAATGATCGGCGCCGATAAGACACCAGCAAAGGCGGCCAATGCAACACCTGCACCATAGGTCAGCATCACCATGCGTGGCACATTGATACCAAAGGCTTGGACAAGTTTTGGGTTTTCCGTGGCGGCTCTAAGGTTTGCGCCCAAACGAGTGCACTCAATCAAATACCAAGTCAAAAAACAAACGCTCAACGAGGCCACAATGACCCAAACGCGGTAAATGGGCAAGATCATGAACCCCACATCCAGTGCGCCCTTTAGCAAGTCAGGAACAGGATAACTTTGTCCAGATGAGCCAAACAATTCTCTGAGCACGCCCTCGGCAATCAATGACAAGCCAAAGGTGAGAAGCAGGCCATAAAGGGGGTCAATTTTGTACAGATGCTTTAAAAAGGTGCGTTCAAGTCCAACGCCCAAAATGCCCACCACAAGGGGGGCAAGCAAGAGAGCCACCCAGTAATTGACACCAAAGCGACCCCATAAAAACCAAGCTGCATAAGCCCCCAGCATATAAAAAGCGCCATGGGCAAAATTGACCACGCCTAGAAGTCCAAAAATCACGGCCAGCCCCAAGCTCAGCATGGCGTAAAAAGAGCCGTTCAAGAGCCCAAGCAACAGTTGCCCCAAGATCACTTGGGTTGGGATGCCAAAAATGTCACTCATTGCATGTTGTCTCAAGAAGAAAGGTGACACACACCGCGAGACCATCGACAGGGGTGTGTGCCTTCATGTTGACGCTGAAAAAAACTTGAATTCAAATTTATTTCTTTTTAAGCAAAGGACACGTGGAGTCTGAAAGAGGGCCGAAGGCTTCCTCGCCTGACATTTTTTTGACCACTTTGTAGTAGTCCCAAGGGTACTTGGATTCAGCTGGCGTTTTGACTTGCATGACATACATGTCATGCACCATCACGCCGTCTTCGCGAATGTAGCCCCCTTTGGCAAACATGTCATTGATTTTGATTTTTCTAAGCTGCTCCATCACCTTGTCGGGGTCGGTGGTGTTGGCCGCTTTGACTGCATTCAAGTAGGTCAAGGTTGCAGAGTAATACGCGGCTTGATTCATGGTGGGCTCTTTTTTCATTTTTTCAAAATACCGCTTGCCAAAGGCTCGAGTCTCTGGGTTCAAATCCCAATACCAACCCGTGGTGAGGTACAGGCCTTGTGCGGTTTGAAGACCCAGGCTATGAATGTCACTGATGAAAGCCAAAAGAGCTGCAGGCTTCATGGTTTTGGTGATGCCAAACTCATTGGCCGCTTTCAAGGAGTTGGTGAAGTCAGTGCCCGCATTGGACAATCCCAGCACTTGAGCGCCTGAGCCTTTGGCTTGCAAGAGAAAGGATGAGAAGTCAGAGGCCGATAAAGGCACTCGCACTGAGCCAATGGATTTACCACCATTGGCGGTCAGGACCTTGGTGGCTGCATCTTGGAGTTGCGTGCCAAAGGCATAGTCTGCTGTCAAGAAATACCATGACTTTCCACCGTTTTGAGTGATCACACTGGCTGTGCCGTTGGCCAGGGACGTGGTGTCATAGGCATAGTGAACGGTGTAGGGGGTACAGTCTTGGTTGGTCAAAGAGGCGCCAGCTGCACCGATGGCCATGAACGGCACTTTTTTCTCGGCGGCGACTTTTGCCATGGCAATGCTCACGCCAGTGTTGGAGCCCCCAAGCAGCATGTTGAGTTCATTTTTATCGGCCCATTCTCTGAATTTCGAGGAACCAATGTCGGGCTTGTTTTGGTGGTCGGCACTGATAAAGACAATTTTTTTACCAAGGACAGTACCACCAAAGTCGGCAATGGCCATTTTTGCGGCTTCAATGCCTCCAGCGCCGATGACATCGGCATAAAGCCCCGCCATGTCATCGATGTCACCAATGACGACCTCATTGCCGGCTTGCGAGGCTAGCGGGTTGAGCAGGGCAGCAACCGCGCTGGCTAGGGCCAATGACTTCAACGACTTTTTAAAATTGAACGATTTCATGCTTGTCTCCTTTGAAAATAAAAAAATACCAAAGCCCTTTGAGAGGGTCTTTTTTTAAACACCTAAAAATTCGTGCAGCATTTCCATCTTGTCGCCTAATTGCAACTGAGAGAAACTTTCGATGATTTGGCCATGCTCCATCACGTAGAAGCGATCGGCAAGCGGTGCAGCAAACCGGAAGTTTTGTTCAACCATGACGATGGTGAAACCTTTTTTGCGAAGCTCGGTGATCATTTGGCTCAAGGCTTGAACGATCACGGGAGCGAGGCCTTCAGAGATCTCGTCCAGGAGCAAGAGCTTGGCCCCAGTTCTGACGATCCTGGCCACCGCTAGCATTTGTTGCTCTCCTCCAGATAGACGCGTGCCCGGACTGCTTCGGCGCTCCCATAAATTAGGGAACATCGCATAAATGTCTTCAAGACTGAGGCCGCCTTCTTTTAAAATGGGAGGAAGCAGAAGATTTTCTTCGCACGAGAGGCTTGAAAAAATACCTCGCTCCTCAGGACAAAATCCAAGCCCCAGTTGAGCAATGACGTGGGGAGACAAGTGGATGCATTCTTGTCCCTTGACCCCAACACTGCCCGTTCGACGCTCCACCAAACCCATGATGGATTTGAGGGTGGTGCTGCGCCCAGATCCGTTTCTTCCAAGAAGCGTCACGACTTCACCTTCATGAACCAACATGTTCACGCCATGAAGGACATGGGATTCGCCGTAATAGGCGTGCAGGTTGTTGACTTCAAGCACGGCCTTCTTGGTCTCAAGCATGTTGAGCGCCCTCAAGTTGTGCGTCCGTGCGACCCATGTAGGCATCAAGCACCAAGGGGTTTTGGGAGACTTCTTGGTAGTTGCCCTCGGCGATGATTTGGCCACGTTGTAAAACGCTGATGCGTTTGGCAATGCTGGCAACAACTTTCATGTTGTGCTCAACCATCAAGATGGTTCGATTGACGGATACTTTTTGAATGAGGTCGGTGACTCTTGCCACATCCTCGAGCCCCATGCCTTGCGTAGGTTCATCCAAAAGCATCAATTGCGGGTCCATGGCTAGGGTCGTTGCGATTTCAAGTGCTCTCTTTCTTCCATAGGGAAGTTCTCCTCCAGTTGTGTTGGCAAATGCTTGGAGGTCGACTTGGGTCAAAAGTTCCATGGCCTTGTCGTGCAAATGATGCAGACTTTTCTCAGGTTTCCAAAAATGGTAGGACATGCCAGCACTTCGTTGAAGAGCAATACGAACATTTTCAAGCACACTGAGGTTGGGAAAGATGGCTGATATTTGAAAGGAGCGAATCACGCCTCTACGAGCAATCTCTGGAGAACTTTCGTGAGTGATGTCTTGACCGTTGAAGACGATGCGTCCGGAGTTGGGCGTCAAAAACTTGGTGAGCAGGTTAAAGCAGGTGGTTTTCCCAGCGCCATTAGGTCCTATCAAAGCGTGAATATCACCTTTTTGAATTTTCAAAGAAACGTCATTGACTGCTACAAAGCCTTTGAATTCTTTGATCAAGTGATGGGTCTCTAAAATGGTCTCTGATGCCATGCTTTGTTGTTTCTATTTTCTTGTCATTTAGCATACCATGACACCCTTGGAAGACCACGATTTATAAGGCCTAAAACCTAGCCGTCAGGGTTTATCCTAGTGAGCGGTGGCGCCCGAGGTCAAACCCATTTCCCCCCACGTCCAAAGCTCAAAAGATGTGAGCCTGGGCATGGGCGCCATAAAGTTGGATAATGCGTCCTGATGGATCGATTCGCTCGGATGCTCGAGGAGATGGGCTTGTCCCAAAAAAAGAGAGCGAACATGTGTCCTAGTTGTGGTAAAAATTTTTCATTTAGAGATCAAACAATATGGCTTACTTCCAAAAAACAAATTTTATGCTTCAAGCCAAGCCTAGCAAGTTGAGAGCCTTGCTCAGCGCTTTAGGGGCCGTGGCTATGAGCTTGTTGTTGTTGTCCCCTTCAGGTGCACAAAATCCACAAACGATCAAAATGATCGTGCCCTTTACGCCCGGCACGGGCATGGACACGATAGCAAGAGCGATTTCTCCAAAACTCAGTGAAAGATTGGGTGTGACGGTGGTTGTGCAAAATTCTCCGGGTGCCAGTGGCAATATTGGTGCTGAAATGGTGGCCAAGTCCCCTGCAGATGGTTCAACCATTTTGATGGGCGCCAACACCATGCTGATTGCAGCACAGTTGTACAAAAATGTGCCCTTCAATCCGGTGAAAGACTTCGCACCCGTTTCCATGACCGCTTGGGGCACTTTGATGCTGGTGGCCAATCCAAAAACTGGCTTTAAAACGGTGCAAGATGTGATCAAGGCAGCCAAATCAAAGCCAGATGACATCAACTTTGGCTCTCCTGGTGTCGGCACGCCACACCACATGGCCATGGAGCTCTTCAAGGTGGATGCCCAAATTGCTTTGCTTCATGTTCCCTACAAAGGCACGGCTGGCTACACGCAAGACCTCTTGTCTGGCGAGATCAATGTCGGCTTTTTACCCGTGCATGTTGCACAAGGCTTTGTGAGCAGTGGAAAGCTCAATGCCATTGCCGTGGGTTCTGCTAAACGCCACCCTGTGGCATCGGGGGTGCCCACCTTCATTGAGTTGGGCTTCAAAGGCGTGGATGTGGACATGTGGTATGCCTTGTTTTATCCCGCTAAAACACCAGCGGCGATGGTCGAGCGCTTGAACAAAGAGACGGTTGCGGTGTTGAAATTGCCAGAGATCAAAGAGTTGTTGGGTAAAGCCGGCTTGGATGCCTCGGGCTCAACCCCTGAGGAGCTGGGTCAAATTGTGGCCAATGATTACCCCCGTTGGGGCAAGGTGATTCGCCTCAAAGGCATCGAGGCCGAATGAGCTTAGGCAACAGATCTAGATTTAGAAGTATATGTTGGGGTGATGTGTGGCAAACGATCAGCAAATTTTGACCGCTTTGGAGATCAAAGCCTTGAGCACGGCCTTGCCTTTGTGGCAAGTTGAGCCAGCAGGCGCTTGGATGAAGAGAGATTTTTTGTTCAAAGATTTTCTTGCTGCTTATGCCTTCATGTCTCAAGTCGCGCTCATCGCGCATGCCCATGATCACCATCCCAATTGGAGCAACGTGTACAACAAAGTCTCCATCCAGTTGTTCACGCATGACAGGGGTGCGCTCACCTTGAAAGATCAACGCTTGGCTTTGGCCATCGATGGGTTGCTGGTTTAATTCGACTCAGCAGTTTCAAGCCTAGCAAGTGCCATGTCTCCTTTAAAAACACCGATTCAAGTCCTCAACAGTTACGAGGAAACTTACGCTCAGATTTTCCAAGCGGCCAAGCAGCATGCTGCCAGGCATGTGTTCACCAAGCTTTTCGAGGCTGAGTGCATGGCCCAAGCGCGCTGGCTGGACACCTTGAGACCTGAGGCGCGTCAAGGAAGTGAATTGCTTGGTTGGTCGGTGAGTGTCAAAGATTTGTATGACATCGCGGGTGAAGTGACGAAGGCGGGCACACGTGTCCTCGCTCAAAATGCGCCAGCTCTCAAAGACGCCTTGGCGGTGCAAAGGCTCAGGCGAGCAGGGGCCGTCATTGTGGGTCAAACCAACATGACCGAGTTGGCTTTTTCAGGTGTGGGCATCAATCCGCATCACAACACTCCTGTCAACCCTTGTGATGAGAGGCTGGAGCGCATTCCTGGCGGTTCTTCCTCGGGGGCGGCCGTCTCAGTTGCGCTGGGTTTGTGCCAAGCGGGGCTTGGCTCTGATACAGGTGGCTCCATTCGCATCCCTGCTGCACTTTGCGGCTTGGTGGGCTTTAAAAGTTCACAGTCCAGGGTGCCTCTTAAAGGTACCGTTGCGTTGGCCCCTTCCCTGGACACGGTTTGTGCCATGACCAGATCTGTTGCGTCTTGTTTGAAGGTGGATCGGGTGCTCTCTCATCAGAGTCTGGACGTGCAGGAGCGTGATGTGCAGGGTCTGCGTTTCTTGGTGCCCCAAAGCGTGGTCTTGGATCAGTTGACGCAGCCGGTGGCCAAAGCGTTTGAAGCGGTGCTCAAGCACCTGTCTTCAAAAGGTGCGCGCATTGAGGAGAGCCCGTGTGACTATTTCTCTGAGGTGGCGAACATCAATCAACCTGCAGGGCTGTCTCCTATCGAAGCCTGGGCCTCCCACGCAAGTGCATTGGCCCACCAACTTGAAAAAATCGACCCTCGAGTGGTTCAGCGCATGTTGTTGGGTCGAGATGTTTCTGTGGCTGATTATTGGGATTTGCTGCGCCGCAGGTCCAGCTGGTGTGAACAGGTCTCAAGGCAACTGGAGGCCTACGATGGCGTGTTGTGTCCAACCGTTCCCATGCAAGCTCCCCCAATGGCGCCCTTGCTGACCGATGACGCCTTGTTTGGCGAGACCAATCGCTTGCTGCTCAGAAACACCTTTCTTTTTAACTTTCTGGATGGCTGCTCCATCAGCCTTCCCATGCAAGGGCCCGATGACTTGCCCATGGGGTTGATGATCTCTGGAGCGAACGCAAGCGATGCGCGTGTGTTGACCAGTGCATGGGCCGTGGAGAAAAGCTTGTCCCAAATGTGGGGCTAAGACCCTTCAAGCCTCCAGAGGGCTGGCTAGGCCCTTAGCCCAAGATCGTCAAAAGCCCTCGCAAGTCCTTGATGGCGTGAGCTGCGCCAGGGCCCAGGCGATCGATGGGGTTGTTGTTTCTGTTGAGCCAAACCGCTTCCCAGCCAAACCACGTCGCGCCCAGCGCATCCCAGTCGTTGCTAGAGACAAAGAGGATTTCACTGCGCTGAACTTGGTAAATTTGCTCGATCATGCCATAGGTGCTTGGGTGGGTTTTGAATTGCCTTACTCGGTCTACAGACACCACCTGATCAAAAAGATGGCTCAGACCAGCGTTTTTGATCACCCGCTCCAACATGTCTGAGTTGGCATTGGAGAGAATGGCCGTTTGCAGCCCGCGTTTTTTTAATTCCTCAAGGACCTCTTGGTTCTCAGCAAACGCATCGAGTCTGTCGTACGATTGCATCAGCATGTTTTCTTGATCTAGGCTCAGACCTAGGCCTAGCTTTTCTGCGCTAAAGCGAAGCGCTTTTTTCGTGATCTCCCAAAAGGACTCATAGTATCGACTTCCCATGGTGGCGTTGGGGTCAGACAGAGAAACAAGACGGGTGTAATCGATTTGCTTGTCACGCCAAAGATTGGCCAAGGGCAGACCAAAATTTGGGTACAGCTGCTCTGCTGCCCTAGAAATGCTGTAGACATCAAAGAGGGTTCCATAGGCATCAAAGACGATCAGTTTTTTTGGGCTTGTCATGTTTTTTATAAAAAAGTCAAACCGATCTTAACCGATGCCTAAAGTGCATGGCCAAACGTCTCCTTGTGCTAAAGTGATGGGTAAGAATTGACATGCGAAAGGTGAAGATGAACATTACGTACGCTTGTGTGTTGTTGGCGGGCCTCACGCCCTTGATTGCGGTGACCATTGCGAAGTGGAAACTGCCTAACTATGACAACCACAACCCGCGAGATTGGATGGCCCGCCAGACAGGGTTCAGGGCCCGAGCCTATGCGGCTCATCAAAACTGCTTTGAATCGTTTCCTTTCTTTGCCGTGTCTGTGATCATGGCCATGATGGTGGGTGTGGACGCACAAACCTTGGACCTGTGTTCATTGATTTATGTTGTGGCTAGGCTGCTGTATATTTTGTGTTACGTGAAAGATTGGGCCGCTGCCAGGTCCTTGTGCTGGGTGGTGGGCTATGGCAGTGTCATTGCACTTTTTGTGCTTGGTTTTCAAGTTTAAAAATACTTGGCCGTGCCCCAAAGCTTGTCAACCGCAAGATCCATTGCTCCGTTATAGGTACAAGTGACCAAGTGAAAGACGGGCCATCGGTCTCGGGTTCAGTTGAACAAGAGATGGATGGCGAGAGCAGGAGATTCCTTTTGGGAGGCTTTATGAAAAAAATTGCAAAATCAGTGCTTGTCATCGCTTTGGCCTTGACTG
>JBAXNB010000039.1:0-16477 GCA_037134015.1 Betaproteobacteria bacterium
GATCCATGTATCGCCCAACAAAGGTATCTATTATCTTTTGAGAAGTGTAAATTGAATAACGTCAATGTTCGCCTCATCAAAGGCTGCTTCGCAGTAGGCAAGATAAAATTCCCACAATTTCATGAATCGGTTGTCAAACCCAATCGATTTGATGTCTTCAAAGTGCTGCATGAATTCATGCCGCCAACGCCTAAGTGTTTCGGCATAATCGGGTCCAAATTTATACTCGTCAACCACGACAAGTCCCGATTGTTGCGCCCTTTTTCTGAACTCACTTGCGCTGGGTAAGCAGCCACCAGGAAAAATATATTGCTGAATGAAGTCAGTGGAATGGATGTATCTTTCGTACAAGCTGTCATCGATCACAATACTTTGAATACATGCTTTGGCGCCAGGTTTTAAAAGTCTAGAGATCGTCTCAAAATAGCTGTTCCAATAGGGCTGTCCTACGGCCTCAAACATCTCAATGGAGCAAATCGCATCGAAGGGTGCATCTTTGATATCTCGGTAGTCTTCTAGTCGGAGATCCGTCAGGCTTTGAAGTCCATGAGAGTGCATGCGATTTTGTGCAAATTCAAGTTGCTCACTCGATAGCGTCACGCCGGTCACGTTGGCGCCAAATTTTTGGCTAGCCAATTCGGCCAGAGCTCCCCAGCCGCAACCAATTTCAAGCAAGCGATCTTTGGGTTGAAGCTCGACCATGCGAAGTGCACGCGCGACCTTGCTCATTTGGGCGTCTTTGAGCGGTCGACTCATATCACCTTCGAACATGGCAGAGGAGTAGTTCATGGACGAGTCAAGCCAAACCTCATAAAAAGCATTGCCCAAGTCGTAATGAGCATGAATATTTTTTTTGCTGTTGGAGCGAGTATTCCTGTTGAGCAAATGCTTGATGCGATAGAAAACTCTGGCCAACCAATGGCCATAAATCACTGATTCCAGTGCATTTCGGTTCGCAATGAACAAGCGAATCAATCCAGGTACATCGTCGCTGGTCCAAAAATTGGACATGTAAGCTTCAGCAAAGCCAATGTCACCAGACTTTAAAGTTGCTGACAAGGTCTCCCAGTTGCTGATCGATATGTTGGCAAAGGGAGCTTGTGAGCTTCCAAAATGAAGAACAGAACCCTCCGGGGTCGTGAGTTTTAAGGAACCAATTTTTAGATTTTTGAGAACCGACAACACTCGTTTGGCAACTTGTGGAAGCTTGGATTCATCTAATTTTGAATGCTCATACAAGGAATCCTTGGCGACCTGCATTGAAATAACTCCAGAGATTTGAACGGTATTAAGAACAGACTGATAGCAAAGAGTTTATAAAATGCTCGCGCAAATTTAAACATAGATCTCCTTGCATTCCATGACAGTTGGATTTATAAACCTTAAAAGCATACGGCTTTTGTAACTGTAAAATCCATTTTAAATGCTTTAGAGAAGACGGTTGTTCAAAGTGAAGGGTTTGAGTTTCAAAAAGTCAAAAAGATCGTGGTGTTTGGCAAAGCCCATGAGAGGCAGGGCGCTGAAATTGTTGACTGTATGAAACATCAGTGTGGGTGGACGACTTGGACTGAACAGTTGTGCTTAAGCTTGATTGACGGATCGGTTGTGTTTTTTGTGTCTTGAATTAGGAGGGGCATTTAAAATTAAAAGTTCTAGAGGTAATTGCGTATAGCCCTTGAACAACTTTCAAAAATACAATGGTCCAGTGTCAACTTTTGAGTTTTCTTTTTTTGTAGTCTTTCGTGGATACTTTATGCCCATTGTTTTGATAGAGGAAGACAAAATTTTAAGAGTCATCGAGGCGATTTTGGACCCACGCGTGAGTCTGGAGCGTTTAGCGGCTTTTGCAGATTTTAATTCCACTGCGGTTGATGATTTCCCCGAATGGCTTGCTCAAACAAGGCGAGATTTGGTGGGTTTGTGTCCATCTGAGGTTCGCTTTGTCAAAACACAAGAAGAATTACTAGAGCACTTGCCCGATGCAGATGTTTTGATCACTGAGGGTCTCAAGGTGGGTGAGCGTGAGCTTTTGAGAGCTCCTAAGCTTCGCGTGATCCATCAATTTGGTACTCAAGTCAGCCATATCGACACCAAGTCATGTTCTAAAAGAGGCATTGCCCTTCAAACGCTACGCCGAAGAACCAACATCGCCATGGCTGAGCACACCATGATGTTGTGCTTGAATTTGGCAAAGCGATTTGCTTTTGCAAATCGTTGGGTCAGCGTCGATGATTTGAACCGACATGGTCTTCAATACAAGCCCTACGACACTCGGTTCACGCCCAACGCCAACTACATGCGCCTGAGTGATCTCAGAACCCTTCATGGTTCAAACATAGGGCTGCTTGGATTCGGTGAGATTGCACAAGAGGTCTCCAAAATGGCGCAAGTATTTGGAATGAATGTTTTGTGTCACAAAGCCAATCCACTTGATGAGGCTGAGCAGGCCCGCCATGGTGTCAAGTGCGTGTCGTTCCATGAGTTGCTTGAACGCTCGGAATTCTTGAGTCTTCATGTCCCTTTGACTGAGAGCACCCGTGCCATGGTTGGGCACACCGAGTTGATGCGCATGCCTAAAGGCTCCTTTTTGATCAACACTGCTCGTGCCGCGATCGTGGAGCACGACGCTTTGGTCCAAGCATTGCAATGCGAGCACATCGCTGGTGCGGCATTTGATGTGCATTACAGCGAGCCGGTTGAAAGCGATGAAGTCTTGCTCAGCTTGCCTAATTTTTTAGCAACTCCCCATGTGGGAGGAGCTTCGAGGATGAATGTTTTAATGGACATCAAGACCCTTCTTCAAAACTGTTTGCCCTTGATATCCAGTCAGTTGCATTTGTCCATCACGTAATTTCAATCCTACTTAAGGAGAACGCGTTGAAGTATTTCTCAAACAAAACACCAAACTCTGTTTCAAACTTGCCCATGCTTTTCAGAGCTTGGCTAGGCCTCTTCTTGCTGCTCTTAGGGTCTAGTCTCTTTACGGGGCGTGTTTTAGCGCTAGAGTCGTATCCCATTGCTCTAGAAGGTCAATTTGCCAACTTGGGCCAGGTGAGCTTGTGGTACACCGACATTGGCAACAAGGCGGCCAAGGAGGTGGTGGTGATGTTGCACCCCAATACTGGCACCAGCGCTGTATGGGCAGATCAGTCTCGCGCACTTGCTGCGGCAGGTTACCGTGCGATTGCATTTGACCGAAGAGGCTGGGGGCAAAGCACCTATGCCACAGAAGCAGACAATGGAGCAAAAAGTATTGCAGAAGATTTGGAAAGCCTGGTCACTCACTTAAAGTTAGATCGGTTTCATTTGATTGGAATTGCAGGTGGTGGCTTTGCGGCCATTGATTATGCCGCTTGGCAGCAAAGAAGACTCAAGTCTTTGATCATTGGCGGCAGCACGGGGCAGTTGTCCGATCCCTCTATGAAAGAAATAGTCCAACGCCTAGAAATTCCCGGCATCAGAAAAATTCCCGCACATTACAGAGAGGTGGGCCCCTCTTATAGAGCACGCAGTCCAGAGGGGACTCTCAAGTGGTTGGAGGTGGAGGAGCACTCCATGCAAAAAAATACAAAACCACAAAATTTGCACACCCTCAATACATTGGACAAAATATCCACCATCAAGGTGCCTAGTCTTTTGATCGCAGGTGGCGCAGACTTGTTGGCGCCTCCCTCACTCATGCGAATCTGGGGGGAGCGCTTGAAGGGGCATCAATGGTTCCTCATTCCCGAGGCAGGGCACGCTTTGACATGGGAGGAGCCGGAACTTTTCAAAAAGGCGATGTTGGATTTTTTAAATCAACAAACCAAGTGAACACGTCAAGAGACATTCAATGATCAATCTCCTCACAGGTTCGTGTTTCTTGCACCTGCTGCTTTTGACGGTCATGTGCTTAGGACCATCAACGATTCAAGCCCAGACCTACCCCACACAATCGATCAAACTGATCTCTCCAATTCCTTCTGGCGGTGCACCCGATTTGATCGCAAGGATCATCGCGGCGAAACTGTCTGAGTTGACGCAGCAAGCAGTCGTTGTAGAGAACAGGGTGGGCTCCAATGGCATGATTGCGGCTGACTACGTAGCCAAAAGCACGTCCGATGCTCACACCTTGCTGGTGGGGATGGACAGCATCTTTACGATCAATCCTTATTTGTACACAAAATCAAGTCTGGATGTCAATCGTGAGTTGGTGCCTGTAGCGACTTTAGGCTCCAACCAATTTGTCCTGTCGGCCAACGCCAACTTGCCGGTCAAGTCTTTTAGCGAGTTCATCGAATGGGCCAAGCAAGCAAATCCTCCGCTTGCATATGCCTCTGCTGGCAATGGAAGCCAGCACCATTTGATCATGGAACTTCTAAAGTCCAGGGCCGGTGTTGATCTGATGCATGTGCCCTACAAGGGTGGGTCACCAGCTACCACAGCCACGGTGGGTGGGGAGGTGGCCGTGATGTTTGCGGGCACTTCCAACTCCAACTTGATCAAAGCTGGAAAGCTCAAAGGATTGGCCAGCACGGGCATGAAAAGGTCGCGAGTTTTTAGCGAGCTGCCTACGATCAACGAAACCTATCCTGATTTTGAGGCCAGTATTTGGATAGGTTTGTTTGCGCCCGTGAACACACCAGTGGCAACGGTGAACAAGTTAAGAGATCATGTCAACAAGGCTCTTTCAACACCTGAGGTGATCGAGAGCTTGTTTAAATCAGGTGGTATAGAGGCCTTCATCAGCACTCAAGAAGAGTTCAAAGCATTGATCTTACGAGATCAAAAAAAATACTCAAAAATCATTCAGTCTCTGAAAATCAAGGTCGACTGAACACTCTAAACACAAAGGCTTCGCATGAGCTCTTTGATGGGCGTGCTGGTGTTTTTACACAATGCCAGAATGTGTGAAATTCTGGCTTGACTCACCCAAGGGCTCAGGCAGTCATTGAATTTTTGATCCAAGTCGCTTTGATGGGCTGGATTTTCAGGCGAACCTTTGTGAAAAGCTGTGGTTTCGACCAAGACCTCTGCATGTTTGGTTTCTATCGTGAGTGTCACGGGCTGTTCAAATGGAGCTTTTCGCACAGCTTCAACATTCTCGCAAAGGTGTGGGGGGACCCTTACCTCGATCAGGTCAATCAGTTTCGCAATTTCGGGTCTGTTTACCGCCTCATCAGAAAACGATCCAAGCGAGGGGCGTTGGTCCAAAAGAGCTGCTGCAATGCAGTACTCCAAGGAAGTTTTTCCTTGAAGTCCATTGGTAGGCCTAGAGTGAATCAAAGTTCTGGGGTACATGTAGCTCACATCGCAGGTGATGCTTTTGATGTCATCGAGTTGGAGTTGATGCTTCTTTTGTAACTCCACCACGCAGTCAATGGCAAACAATGGAGGTCTGCCACAGGGGTAGAGTTTGAATGTTTGTCCAGGGTGGATGATCACAAAGGGCTCTCCCCATAGGTCTAAATCAGACCACAAGGCGTCGTCTGACCACTCTTTGGAGAAAACATGACCCACGTTCATGGGGCCATCAAAGATGTGGGTATCAGCGGTAAAACCGCGTTGGGCGAGTCTTGCCGCTTTGACGCCATTGCTGGCCGCAAGGCCACTGTGAAAAGACATGGTCATGGTGCCAAAGTTTCTTCTGACGCCACTGGCCATCGAGGCGGCTATGCCCAAGGCATGCTGGGTTTGCGTCACGCTTAAATTGAGCAAATGAGCACAAGCGATGGTCGCCGCAAAGGTGCCTTGCGTAGCGGTTGCGTGCCAACCCAATTCGTAGTGTGCAGGATTGAGGAGCATGCCCATTCGGCATTCAAGCTCATAGCCAATGACAAAAGCCGTGAGCGCTTGATCCAAGCTGGCATGGACCTCTTCGGCAACAGCTAAAACCCCAGGCAACAAAGGACCTGAGGGGTGTCCACGCATCTGTGCTTGATTGTCATCGAACAGCTGGAGACTGACCATGGAGCCATTGATCAACGCGGCGTCATCGGTTCTGGCCAATTGCGAATAACCAATGATGGAGCTGCCCGTCGTGGGGGAATTTTCAAGATACGCATCCATCAAGATCTCAATGGCAGGCTCTTTGTAAGCGGAAAAAGCGCAGGCCAAGGAATCGATGAGGCATTGAGCTGCTGCTTGCTTTTCTGTGACAGAAATTTTTTTGGGCAGCTCGAACAAACAAGTGTTGATCAGTTTTTGGGTCAGTTTTTCGAGCATGGATGTCAATGCATTGGACGCTATGAAGAATCAGAGGTCTTTGATGTTGGCGTCTTTGATGGTCTTGGACCAACGCGTGATTTCACTTTGAACATAGTCCTTGAACTGGGCTGGCGTGTTGGGGCTCGCAGGATCAATGCCTTCTTTGGCCAACTTGGCCTTGATGTCAGGTAGCTTGATCAATGCATTGATCTCAGCGTTGAGTTTGTTGATGACCGCAGCAGGAGTATTGATGGGCGCAAAGATGCCCAACCAGTTGCTGACCTCAAAGCCCGGGAATCCCAAGGATGCAATGGTAGGTACATTGGGCGCCATGGCGGAAGGTTGAAGAGTAGAGATCCCTAAAGCTTGAAGTTTGCCTGAATTCACGAAAGGCAACACCGTGGTCAAGCCCATCAGCATCACTTGAACGTTGCTACCAAGGAGATCGGTGACCGCGGGTGCCGCTCCTTTGTAGGGGACATGCACCAAGTCGATGTCGGCCAATCGGTCAAACATCACCATGGCCAAGTGGCTTGAGCTGCCGGGCCCGGATGTGGCATAGTTCATTTTGCCCGGTTTGGACTTGGCCAATTGAATGAACTCGTTTAAATTTTTGACATTGAGACTTGGATTGACCACCAGCAAGCTGGCTAGAGAACCCGCTTTAACAATGGGCTGTAAGTCGCGCATGGTCTCAAAACCCACTTTGCTAAGACTGGGGTTCATGGTGACCACGCCCGAGGTGGTAAAGAGCAAGGTGTAGCCATCTGGCAGAGCATGGGTGACAAACTCTGCGCCGATGCTACCACCTGCACCAGCTTTGTTATCGATGATCACCGGTTGCTCGAGTCGCTCTGCCAATTTTGGAATCAGTACGCGAGCCATGGTGTCTGTTGGACCACTGGCTGCAAAGGGAATCACAAAGTGCACGGGTTTGATGGGGTATTTGACCGTGTCTTGCGCAAAGCACGAACCCAAGCCCAAGCTCAAGCCCATTGCGATCCCTGTAAGAACGACAGCTGAGCATCGAAGGCAAAAGGAGGTGTTCATGAGCAAGTTACTTCTAAAAAAATGAAATCATGTTAAAACAAATCCTTGCGCTTACAAGTGGTTTTACCCCAGACAAGAAAGGAGCGACTTGCACCGAGGTGGTGTGGGTTGCAGGTCCCTAAAAACACAGGGTTGACCTCGGTCACGCCCAAGGATTTGCTCAACCGTGAACAGCCAACAACTCAACGTCAAATTGAAGCGTCGCATTGGCTGGAATGACGCCACCAGCACCTCTTGCGCCATAACCGAGTTCGGGCGGGATGATCAAAGTGCGCTTGCCTCCGATTTTCATGCCCTGGACACCTTCGTCCCAGCCCTTGATGACCATGCCTGCACCCAATTGAAATTCAAAAGGATCGTTTCGATCAAGGCTAGAGTCAAATTTTTCACCCTGTTCACCGTTGACATACAACCAGCCCGTGTAGTGAACGCTGACCTCTTGGTCGACCTCAGCTTGGGCGCCTTCTCCAATGTGAGAGTCGATGTACTGAAGACCGGATGGAGTTTTGATCATGGTTGCTCTTTAAAATAAAATGGTCCTCAATTATCCCTGAAAACCAGAGAACTTCTCCACTCAATCCGCTGTAATTTCAGCTTGCTTGATGAGTTTTTCGTATTTGAGGAGCTGCTTGTCCAAAGAAGACGCGAGTTCCTCGGGAGAGGATCCTTTGGGCGTCAAACCTTGAAGGATCAACTGTTCCTTGACCCCTTCGTCGCTCAATGCTTTTAAAATTTCCCGGTGCAACTTTTGAACCATCGGTTTGGGCGTGTTGCTTGGCGCCATCATGGCAAACCAAGAGTTGAATTCAAAGCCGCTTAGGCCGGAGTCGTGAATGGTGGGTACATCTGGAAACTGAGCCAGTCTCTTCGCTGTGGAGACTCCGATGAGTTTGAGCTTTGCGCTTTTGACCAAGGCGTTCACAGTGGCAATGCCTTGAAACCCCACATCGCACTCCTTGCCCGCCAGACCTACCGCGGCTTGGGTTGCACCTTTGTAAGGGACATGGGTCAACTTGATGCCCGCTTGAGATGCAAAAAGCGCCATGGCTATGTGTTGAGGGCTTCCGTTCCCGCCTGAGCCGTAGTTGAGCTTTCCAGGGTTCAACTTGGCTTGTGCGATGAAGTCAGCCGCGTTTTTGATGGGCGAATCCATCGGAACAACCAGTCCCCATTCGACCGTCGCTACCAAAGAGATGGGTTCAAAGTCCTTTTGAATGTCCCAGGGTAACTTGTTTTGTAAGTTAGGAAGCATCGTCATGATGCTGTCGTTGAACCCACCAAGGGTGTAGCCATCGGCTGCTGATTTGGCCACCCGATCGGCTCCAATCACGCCAGAAGCACCCGCTTGATTTTCAATGGCAATGCCAACTCCCATGCTTTGAGCCATTTTTTGTAAAACAATTCTTGCTGCATTGTCAACCGCACTGCCTGCGGCCAAAGGCACAATGACTTTGATGGGTTTGTTGGGATAACTTGATTGTGCATGTGCGAAAGGCTGGATCATCAAATCGCTTGCAAAGCCTAGGGACATGGCTTGAATCAATTGGCGTCTAAACATGGCTGTCTTTCTTTAGATGGAACAAATCGTCATTTTTTTTGTAAGGGCGTCAAGGCCTGGATATGCAATTGATTTGCAAGCTGTTGCAATTGCTCGACCAGTGCTTTGGGCAACGCGATGCCATGTTTCAAATGCTCAATGCGTTTCTCGTGACTTTGTTCGCCGGGCAACCAAATCCTTTTTGTGTTGCCCATCTTCGCACTGTTTTTGATGTCTCTGATGAGCCTGTCGGTTTGGGTCTTGAACTCATCGATATCGCCAAACGCATTGGGGTCAATGATCGCAATGGCTTGACCCGTGTTGGTGGTGGTTTTGTAATCTTTGTTGAAGTCAATGACGTCTTTGCCCATGGCCGCTCCATTGAGAGTCCCAGCCAAGAGGCCTACTACCAAGGACAAACCATATCCTTTGTAGCCGCCAATCGGCAACAAAAAGCCTTCATCGCTTTTTTGAGGATCCAACAAAGGGGCGCCGTTTTTGTCAATCATCCATCCCTCTGGCATGAGTTCCCCCTTTTGGGCCTTTGCTTTTACTTTCCCATAGGCGGCAACCGTTGTTGCCATGTCCAACACAATGGGTGTTTCATCCCGTGTGGGAATGGCCGCTGCAATCGGGTTCGTTGACAAAAGCATGTCAATGCCACCCCAAGGAGGAAGATGGTTTGCATTTCCAACCGCAAAATACAAACCAATCATGTCATGATCCAAGGCCATGCGAGCGTAGAGTGAGGCTGGCCCGGCGTGATTGCTGTGGTGACTACCCACCCAAGCCATGCCAGTGATTTTGGCTTTTTCAATGGCCAATTGGGTTGCTTTGTGCATGACCAGGTGCCCCATGGCATTGTCTCCATCGATCAAAGCCGTGGCAAGCTTTTCCTTGGCGACCTTGATGTGGGGGTTTAAATTGATGCCACCAGAGAGAATTCTTTTGGCGTAGGGCGCCAAGCGAATGATGCCGTGGCCATCAGAGCCTTGAAGGTCGGCTTTGGCCATCAGTTCGCCAATCAAGGCGCTGTCAGCTTTGGGTAAGCCCAAGGCGCACATGGCCTGAGTGATGAAGTCTTGAATGCCTTCAAACGTGAAATGTTCGTCTTGCATGGTTTTTTATGGGTGGAGTTGTTGCATCATGGACTGGACGGCACTGGTTGGACTGCACAGGACCGGTGTTTTTGTTTTGGACTGTCCCAAGCTTTGCGCATCCGCCATGGAGAATTGTGCCAGCATGAAGACGTCGCACGCGGGTGCGTTCAGAAGCGCTTGAGCGATCTTTTGATGGTGCATCTGCGCTTGCCCATTGGCCAAGTCATCCATCGCTTGTGGCACAAAAATACCAGTGAAATCGACATCGATTTTTTTTGACTGGGCCAATCCCAAAAACTCTTCTCTCATGGACGCGATCGAGGCTTCAAAGGTGGCCAGCAAAACAACCTTCAAGGTCAAAGAAGAGGGAGGTATGCGCAGCGCATCTTCAAACATGGCCTGATTGGGTTTTAAGATGGGAACACCTTGGTTTTTATGTGCGCAGGCATCAATCGCCATACCAAATGCCGAGCACGTGAATAAAATCCCATGGGCGCCTGTTTTAAGAGCATACTGAGTTAAATCCTCAAAGCGTGCATACATTTCAGGGGTCAATGTTTTAGCTTTTGCATGGTCCTTTGACAAGGAGTCGTCTAAAAGATGAAAAATCTCTGCCCTTGGAGCAAGAGTTTTAAAGGCCTGGGTGATGGGCTCCATGGCGAGTGACGTTGCATGAATCAATGCAATTCTGGGGGTGTCCAAGATCGTGGTCCTGCAAGTTTTTGAGTAAAGGTGAGTCTTTGAGAGCTTACACTGGGGTTAGGACTTTAAATTAGTGATATTTTATCTCCAACTGGAGTAGGGAAATTAACTATTTACTCAGATTGTTATTTCTGCGATATTCAAAAAATTAAGCCCGTGTTTTAGAGTGAAAAAAGGATTTTTAATTGTCAAATTTAGCTGCAAATGAGGTGTTTCGATGTTAACTTTGATCAATAAATATGGTGGTGAAAAGTTCTACAAAAAACTGGTCACTCAATTTTATGAAGAGGTGACCGCTCAGCGAGGCATGAGGCACTATTTCTTTAACGTGCCTTTTGACAAACTCTTGAGCGATCAAATGGAGTACGGTCAGTTCATCATGAAGAAAACGGATCGTGCTTACCGTGAGCCGCCCATGCAATGGGCACCCAACGATATTCGCGTCTCCCCTAGTGTTTTTGACGAGGTCATGGTCACCTTAGAGAATTTGATGTACAAAGCCAAAGTCTCAAGGGATGACATCCCAGTCTTCAATTGGCAAATTTTGGATTTATGCGAGGAAACCAGAAGTCAAACGGTCGACACCAAAATCATGACTTTAAAAGCCGTGGAGATCAATTCAGAGTCCATCAAACAGATGTACGACAGCAACAAAGCCGATGGCCGAGTTGAAAAAAATGGCGAGGTGTTTGTCACCAAAGGGGTGACCTATCCGATTTGGAACACCATCAAGTCCGTTGATCAAACGATCAGCTTGGTGGGTCGCGCATTTGCCAACGATCCGGGGCGTGTCAATGAGATGAACGACATCAAAGAAAGGGCCGCGCTGAAGGTGCCCTTTTTAAATTTAAAAAGTTATGCGTCAGAAAAGGTGTCCTTCATCCATTGTGAACTCAAGTTGTCGTATGCAACTGGCATCCCAGTTCGCTTGATGATGAAGTGCGCACGTGAGTTCTCTAACTCTTTCAACGAGGTCCTGGCCGCCGATAAAGAGCAGGTGTTGAAGAATTTGAATCGCTAACGCTAGGACCAATTTACACAGCATGCAAGAAAAAACTATACGGTTGAACGACCATTTTCGTTGGCCTGGCGCGAAAAGAGTTGCCATTGTCTTTAACATTGCCTTTGAGGCTTGGTCGGACGGACAGGCCCCTGGAATTGGTCCCATGGGGAACGTCTTGAAGCCAGGTTTTTTTGACACCAATGCCGACTCTTGGGCCAATTTTGGCGCTGTTCGTGGCATCCATCGCTTGCTGGATTTGGCGGACAAACGCCACATCAAGACCAGCGTGATGGTCAACGGTGTCTTGGCTCAAAGAGATCCATTGACCGTTCGCTCTGTTCATGAAAGAGGGCATGAAATTGTCAACCACTCTTGGGGGATGGATGTCATTCCAGTTTATTTTGATGAGGCTCAAGAAAAAGAAAACATTGAGCGCAATCATCACATCTTGACACAAGCCAGTGGTGTTGAGCCTACAGGATGGATCAGTCCGAGGGGAACTGGCAGTGCCAGATCGACGCAACTTTTGGCCCAATACGGTTATACCCATCATGGTGACTGTAACGACGACGATCGTCCATATGTCAAATGCTTTGATGACAAGAGAATTGCTTGCATTCCCTTGACCATGGATGTCAATGACCTCCCAACCAGTGTTCGCTATGGGCATGAACCAAGGCACATGCTTCATGCTTTTGAAGACACGTTTGCTGCAATGATGGATCGAGAAAGTGCACCTTTGATGTTGGATGTCACGGCACACACGCACGTGTTTGGGCGACCTTCCGGTGCCTGGGTGTTTGATGAAATCATGGCTCAGATACAGTCAAGAAGCGATGTTTGGGTCACGACAAGAAAAGAAATGGCCGATTATGTCTTGAGCACAACTCTGAGCAAATCAGAGTGGCTGTTGACTTAAATCTTGGCTTTGGGGCCTGTTTTAAATTCGAATCAGGCCGTGTTCACTTTGAATCAACGCTCAACCATGAAAAAACACATGAACAACATATGCCAAGCTCTGCTGACCTTTGTTTTTTCTTTTATGGCGATGAACGCTTTGGCGCAGTCCGTTGCCCCAACTTACCCTAGCAAGCCCATTAAATTCATCGTCGCCTTTGCGCCTGGTGGTCCTGCAGATATCATTGCTAGGCTCTTGGGGCAAAAATTAAGTGAGTCGATGGGTCAAGCGATTGTCATCGAAAACAGGGCCGGTGCGGGTGGAAACATTGCAAGCTTGTTCGTGACCAAAGCGGCACCGGATGGTTATACCGTTTTGATCAACACAAGTTCATTGGCTGTGAACGCCTCACTGCTCAAGAATCCCGGCTTTGATGCTGAAAAAGACTTGATGGTGGCAGGCATCGTTGCCTCTAGTCCCAACCTGTTGGTGTCGTCCCCACTTTTAAAAGCCAAAAATTTGCAAGACGTGGTGGTGGAGGCCAAGGACGGAAAGTACAACTACGGCTCAGCTGGCGCAGGAACAACGCCACACTTGAGTGCTGAATATTTGTTCAAAGTGCTTGCTAAAATTGACGTCACCCACATTCCCTTTCAAGGTGCAACGCCCGCCTTGCAAGCCTCGATGGCTGGCCAAGTGGAATTGGCCAGTGTTGCGCTTCCTGCAGCTGTAGAAATTGTTAAAAGTGGAAAGGTTCGCGGCCTGGCCGTGACCAGTTCAAAACGCAATGCATCCCTTCCCGATGTCCCAACTCTGGCTGAGGCTGGGTTTCCTGGTTTCGTGGATTACACCTGGGTGGGGCTGTTTTTCCCAGCGAAAACATCGCCAGAAATCATCAAAAAAATCAATCAAGAAATCAGCTTGTTGTTGAAAACCCCTGATTTTTTAAACAAGTTGAACGCTGTGGGCTTTGAGCCCGTTGGGGGGTCGGTTCAAGAGGGGACTGATTATTTGAAAGGCGAACTCTCAAAATGGTCCAAGGTGGTGAAAGAGATTGGCATGAAGGTGGAATAGGCTCACTGCAGACCCAAGTTCCTCCAACTGCCGGTCTCAGTTGATGCAGACACTTCAGTCGGGCTTGAGTTTTGAAGCTTGAACAACTGGCCTCCAACGATCAATTTCTGAAGCGATGAGTCTGCCAAAGACCTCTGGGGAGTTGGGCGTGGCCTCTGCGCCTTCGGTTTGTAGCCTTGACTTGATTTCAACCGAGTTCAAAATTGAGTTGATCTCGTTGTTCAACTTCATGACAATCGCCTGAGGTGTTGCAGCTGGTGCCACAATGCCATACCACTGATCGGCCTCAAATGCAGCCAACTCTTTGACACCACTTTCTTGCACTGTGGGCACCTCTGGCAGGCTACTCAACCTGGACTTGCTCGATACAGCCAAGGCCCGAAGCTGTCCGCCTTTGACAAAGCCGCCGACTGCAGGTGCTCCAGTGAACATCACTTGGATTTGACCAGAGACCAAGTCGGTGACCGCGGGAGCTGTCCCTTTATAGGGTACATGAACCATCGAGGTTTGACTTTGTAATTTGAGGTATTCGGTCGCTAAATGAGCGGCACTTCCATTTCCTCCAGAGCCAAAATTCAGTGCTTGAGGCTTACTTTTTGCATATTCAATCAACTCTTTGACATTTTTGACGGGCAGACTTGGATGCACCACCAACACGTTGGGAACCTTGGCGATCCATGCCACGGGCGCAAAGCTTTTGATAGGGTCATAGGGCAGATTGGGGTAAATGGAAGGCGTCACGGCCAAGGTGCCAATGTGCCCCATGAGGATGGTGTATCCGTCTGGTGCTGCTTTGGCCACCTTGTCTGCCCCAATGGAGCCGCCAGCGCCTGGGACATTGTCGATGACCACGGTTTGACCCCAAGACTGGGACAACTTTTGTCCCATGGAGCGAGCCAAGATGTCGGTGCTGCCGCCTGGGGTGAACGGCACGATCATATGAATCGGTTTGCTTGGATAAGTTTGTGCTTGGGCCAAACCTGCAGTGCAGATGCAAAGGAGCACATGCAAAAGGCCAAAATTCTTCAAGGCTCTGACTGAATTGAATCCAAGGGTCGTGATGTTCATAGGAAGCTTGTGTTGATGAGTGACCTTATTCTATAGATATTGAGCCCAAGACGGTCCAAGTCAATGCCAAGATAGCTTTGCAGAAAGTGTAATTCAGATTCAACCATCAGATCACCAACGGTGTAGGACATGGGTAAAGACCCTAGGGTGAGCAAAAAGTAGCACTTGTCAGGACATCCATTTCGAAGTGTGGATAGAATTGCCCCATTCAATGATGGATGAGCCAAAAGAGGAAATGTAGAAATATGTCTTTGTTAAAACTTACAATCGCAACCACCGATTACGATCATTTTAGAGATTTCAGGATGGGACAAGTCAAAGCAGAGGGCATTGACTTGAATTGGTTGAACTTGGGTCATCACGAATGCTTTGCTCGTTTCACAGCAAATCGAGAATTTGATCTCTCCGAGTTGTCTTTTGCTAAATTTTGCACACAAGTCACAAGAGAAAACAGTGACATCATCGGCTTGCCAGTCATTTGTTCTAGGTTGTTTCGCTTCAGTTCTTTTTATGTGAACAAAAAAAGTGGAATCAAATCGGCCAAAGATTTGATTGGGAAAAAAATTGGCTCACCGGAATGGGCCCATTCGGCTGCCGTTTACATGCGCGGATGGCTTCACAACGACATGGGCGTCAAATTACAAGACGTGCAGTGGTACCAAGCTGGTGCAAATTCTCCCGGGCGCGCTGAAAAAGTGGAGATCACCTTGCCTGAGGGTGTGAAATTGACTCGCGTCGCAGACAAGTCTTTGAGTGAGATGCTGGCCTCGGGGGAGATCGATTGCGCCATCATTGCAAGGCCCCCAACTTGCTTTTTAGAAGGTCACCCTGATGTTGTTCGATTGTTTCCCGACTATTTGGAAATGGAAGAAGATTACTTCGCCAAGACCAAAGTGTGGCCCATCATGCACATCATTGCGATGAAGAAATCTATCGCCGAGCAATATCCTTGGGTTGCAAGGAACATGTTCAATGCTTTTCAGGAGTCAAAGAAACGCAGCTTGGAGCGTCTCTTGGACCCTGCTGTCTCTAGGTACCCCATTCCCTGGCTCACGACCTATGCTCGTAAAATGCGTGACATGTTCAATGGAGACACCTTCCCCTACGGCATTGAAGAAAATCGTGCCACCTGGGAGCTGATGTCGTTGTACACCTACCAGCAAGGCATTGCGCACCGACCCTTTACGCCCGAGGAAATTTTCCCCAAAGGCATCATGACATCCGTGATCATTTGACGAGAGACCCTTTATGAGTACAGTACCTTTGTCTGGCGGGCCCGTTGATCAAGCCTTGATCAATGACTTGGCCGCTGCCAGTAGAATTTTGGCCCATCAGGGTGTGGTGGACGGTTTTGGTCATGTCTCCATGAGGCATCCTCATGCGGCCGATCGATTCCTGATGGCCAAGTCAACACCGCCTGCTTTGGTGCTGCCTGAGGACATCATTGAGTACGATTTGGACAGTCAACCGTGCAATGCCTTGGGTCGAAATAGTTTTTTAGAGCGATTCATCCACAGTGAAATTTACAGGGCCAGACCCGATGTGATGTCTGTCGTGCACAGCCACTCACCTTCAGTGGTGCCTTTTGGATTGGTCAGGGTCAAGATGCAGGCCATGTTTCACAATGCAGCTTTTTTAGCTCAAGAACCACCTATTTTCGACATCGCCCAGAAGTTTGGAGAGACGGATATGTTGGTGGGCAACATTGAAAAAGGCGAAGCCTTGGCAGACGTCATGGGTCAAAAGGACATTGTCATGATGAGAGCGCATGGAAGTGTAGCCTGTGGCCCAAGCCTTCAGACCGCTGTTTTTAGAGCCGTCTACACTGAGGTCAACGCCAGAATTCAGCACATGACCAC
>JBAXNB010000040.1:0-16136 GCA_037134015.1 Betaproteobacteria bacterium
AACTTGAACCTATTTATGACGGCTCAAGAATGATCAACGTCTCGGTGAACAATGTTCGAGAAACCTTGATCGATGGCGCCATTTTGACAGTGCTGATCGTTTTTTTATTCTTAGGCTCCTGGCGCTCTACGGTCATCACAGGCTTGACCATTCCAATTTCCATTCTTGGCACTTTTTTGTTCATGCAAATTTTAGGTTTCAGCGTCAATATGGTGACCCTCATGGCTCTATCGCTTTGTGTAGGGTTGTTGATCGATGACGCCATTGTGGTGCGGGAAAACATCGTCAGGCACCTGCACATGGGCAAATCGTCCTTTCAAGCGGCCATGGACGGGACCCAAGAAATCGGTTTAGCAGTGATGGCCACCACCTTCTCTATCGTTGCAGTTTTTTTACCCATTGGCTTTATGGATGGGATCATCGGCAAGTTTTTCCATGAGTTCGGCATCACCATCGTGGTTGCCGTTTTGATCTCCATGTTCGTGAGCTTCACATTGGACCCCATGCTTTCAAGCGTTTGGCACGACCCAAGCGTTGGGAATCATTTATCTGAAAAAGCCAAAGCCAGCACAACATGGAACATATGGCAATTACTTTTGATTTTTGAGCGAATAACGCAAAAGTTAACGGATCTTTATTCGAAAATGCTCAAATGGTCGCTTCAGCACAAGCTCAAAACCCTTCTCAGCGCTCTCCTTGTGTTCATCACCAGTTTGTTGATGCTTCCTTTGGTTGGAACTGAATTTGTCCCCAAAGCAGATTACTCGGAAACTTATATCAACTTCTTCACACCCATGGATTCATCCATTGAAATCACTGAAGGAAAAGCCAAACAAGTTCAGCAAATCCTGTCTCAATACCCTGAGGTTGCTTACAGCCTAGCAACCATCAACACGGGCATTGCCAATGGCAAGATGTATGTCTCCATCTACGCAAGGCTTCTAGACCGTTCAAAGCGCAATCGATCCATCGATGAACTTTCTCAAATTTTTCGCAAGCGACTCGGACAAGTTCCAGGCATCACGCTCACTCAGGTCGGTCAAGTGGACCCCGTGGGTGGCAACAAACAAATTGAACTCTCCATTCAAGGGCCTGATTTGAATGAGCTGGAGAAACTCAATAAAATCGCGATGGAGCGAATCCAATCCATTGAGGGCGTGGTTGATCTGGACTCTTCCTTGAAGCCCAACAAACCGATTGTGAGCGTGCTTTTAAACAAGGAAGCGGCCTCCACTCTTGGCCTGACCACCTTCAGCATTGCCACTCAAATCAGAAATCTTGTTGCAGGTCAGACGGTTGGCAATTGGAGAGCCTCAGACGATCAAACCTATGACGTCAACGTGCGCTTAGATCCACGTCAAAGAGATGCCAACGCCGACTTGGACCATTTGGTTTTTGCTCTTGCCCCATCCCTTGAAGGGGACCCGCGTCAAGCCAGGCTAAATCAATTTGCTAGCGTTCAAAAAACCACAGGCCCCAATCAAATCAACCGAAGGGAATTGATGCGAGAGATCAGCATCAGCAACAACGTCAGTCAGCGCTCTGCAGGTGAAGTTGCACGAGATATTCAATCGGTCATGCGTTCCATTCAAATGCCCAATGGATACCGATTTCAATTCGCAGGTTCGACCAAAAACATGAACGAGTCCTTTGGTTTTGCAATCTCTGCTTTGGCTTTGGCTGTCATTTTTATTTACATGATCCTTGCAAGTCAATTCAAAAGCTTTCTTCAGCCCTTGGCGATCATGTCCTCCCTTCCTTTGACCCTCATTGGTGTGGTCCTTGCCTTGCTGCTTTTTCATTCAGCCATATCATTGTTTTCCGTCATCGGCATCGTCATGCTGATGGGATTGGTCACCAAAAATGCCATTTTGTTGATCGATTTCGCCATCCGTGCTCAGCAAGAACATCTGGATGATCAAAATCTTTGGCAACCCGGCCTGGAGCGCGAATCGGCCTTGCTCTTGGCAGCAAAAACACGTCTTCGCCCCATCTTGATGACCACCTTGGCCATGATTTTTGGCATGGCTCCATTGGCATTTGCTTTGACCGAAGGCGCAGAACAAAGGGCGCCAATGGGGCAAGCCGTGATTGGTGGTGTGATCACCTCTTCTTTACTGACCTTGGTGGTCGTGCCCGTTGTCTATTGTTATTTGGATGATTTTTCAACTTGGATCAAGAAAAAACTCAATTAAATTCAGATCTTGGCTCATATTTTGCCCCGCTCTTGAGGTCAATTTGAATGGTTTTTAACTGTCCAAGGCGCTAAAATGAACCGGTTTCTTTAATTTTGGAAGTTCTTCGATGAATACAGAACAAGCTCGATTCAACATGGTGGAGCAACAAATCCGGACTTGGCAAGTTTTGAATCCCAAAATCCTTGAAACGTTAAAAAACGTTGATCGAGAAATGTTTGTTCCTCCAGCCTATCAGACCTTGGCCTATTCGGACACGGAAATTCCAGTTGGCGATGGTGAATTCATGCTGAGCCCCAAACTACAAGCCAGGCTGGTTCAAGACCTTGATCTTCAAGGCCATGAACGCGTGCTTCAAGTGGGATGCGGCACTGGATACATGAGCGCCTTGTTGTCCCATCACTGCGCGCACTTGCTCGCACTAGAAATCAATCCACGTCTTGCCCGCTTGGCTCAGTCAAATTTGACGCAGTTGGGCTTGGGTAATGTACAGATCAAGGACTTGGACGCGAGCAAGTACCTCAACTTGAATGAACCATTTGATGCGATTGTCTTGTGTGGATCAACGGCCCATGCTCCTCAAATTTTCCTCGATCACCTGAAGCTTGGTGGACATTTGGTCGGTATTTTTGGCAACGAACCCATCATGCAAACCACCTCAGTAAAAAAAGTGGCTTCCAATCAGCTTGACGCCAAAATTTTATGGGACTCTACTGCACCTCGCTTACACGGCTTTGCAGAGGACTCAAAATTCAATTTTTAATTTATGATTCATTCTATGATTGAACAAATTTCCCCCTTGCAACTTTCCCAATGGATTCAAAAACAATCAGAATCCAAGAAGACTGTGCTGCTGATAGACGTTCGTGAAGAATGGGAATTTGAAACTGCAAAAATCAAGGCAGAAGGATTTGACATGGTCCATATTCCTATGCAAACATTGCCAGCCCACTTGGACCAATTGGATACCGATCGGCCGATTGCCTGCCTGTGTCACCACGGAAGTCGCAGTCAACACGTGGCCAATTTCCTAAAGGAAAACGGATTTGAAACCGTGGTCAACATCAGTGGCGGAATTCACGCGTGGTCCAACGAAGTCGATCCCTCTGTGCCTCAATATTGAGCGCTTCTGATCTTGTCCATGAGCACGTTCATTCACCAGCTAAAACACATCAATGAATCAAAAGAAAGATCGCAAATGATGAAGAGCACAACTGTTTCACTATGCATCGCTGCGGCTTGGTCTCTTGCTGTGCCTGCGCAAGCTCAAAATCTTGTCTCCCTGTTTTCTACAGCCAAAAATTACGACGCCACCTATCAATCGGCTTTGGCTCAATATGAAGCGAACCGGTACAAAGCGAATCAAACCGTGGCTGGGATCTTGCCCAATGTGAATTTTTCAGCAAGTTCGACTCGCTCCCTATTGGACTACACACCAGACAATTTTTTCGTCAATCCAGTGGACCACTCCAAGGACGTCATTCCTTTCATGCGTTATTACGGCACACATGTTGCCTCCCTCACCGCCGTTCAGCCTCTTTACCGTCCCGCCAATTACGATGTGTACCTGCAAGGCAAAAAACAACTGGCCCAAACGGTGACTCAACTTGTTGCATCTGAGCAAGATTTACTGATCAGACTCTCCCAAGCGTATTTTGATGTTTTGAGTTCCAGTGACAGCCTCAAATCCATCAAAGCTCAAAAACAAGCTGTGGCAGAACAACTTGCTTCAGCAAAAAGAAACTTCGAAGTGGGGACTGCAACGATCACAGACACCAGAGAGGCTGAGGCAAGGTATGACTTGATACTGGCACAAGAAATTGCTGGGGACAACGATCTCAGAATCAAAAAGCTTTTCTTGGATCAACTGGTGGGCAGCAAAAATGTTCAACCTTCCGCCCTCAAGAAAAATGCGACCTTTGAAAATACAGAGCCAAAAGACATCGACGCTTGGGTAGCGCTCACTGAACAAGCTCACCCCAGCGTCTTGAATGCACAACTGGCACTTGATATCGCAACGCTAGAAGTTGATCGAGCAAAATCCGCTCATCGACCCACCTTAGATCTCCAAATAGGCATGTCCGGTACTCGCAACCAAGACGGCACAGCCACATCTGGCACCTCTTCCCTAGGAACGCACGTGCTCAACAAATCAGTGGCTTTGCTGATGAACTTGCCCTTGTACCAAGGCTATGCCACACAAAATAGAGTCCTTGAGACCATTGAGCTCGAGAACAAGGCGCGTTACGATCTAGAGGGGGCAAAACGCGCAACAGCACAATCTACTCGCAGCGCCTTTTACAATTTAGTGTCCGGCCTTGGACAGGTCAAAGCACTCAACGCCGCTGAGCGCTCGAGCTTGCTAGCTCTGCAAGCCAATCAATTGGGCTACACGGTGGGTGTTCGCATCAACATCGATGTCTTGAACTCACAAAGCCAACTTTATCAAACACAAAGAGATTTGGCCAAAGCCAAGTACGATGTTTTGGTAGGAGGATTGAAACTCAAACAAGCCAACGGCACCCTCAAACCTGAGGATCTTCAGTCGCTCAACGCTCTCTTGGACGAGTAGAGCATTTGAGTCATCTCCAAACGGGTTGTACGACAGAAGGTTCATCGACCAACAAGTGTTCAATCGCTTGATAAGTGAGCTCGGTTGCCCCTTGATGGGCATGGATGAATTCTTGCCCCAAGCGCTTCATCTCCATCAAATCAACACCCTGATCTACCAGTGACAACGCGTGCATCACGGCAGCCGATACGTCCAAAACTTGCCTAGCCGCTCCCATGTGAGATGCTTGATGCGCAACTTCCTTGAAGTTAAAAGTATGCGGCCCCATCAAAATGGGACATTCACATGCGATGGACTCAATCAAATTTTGCCCGCCAAAAGGTAAAAAGCTGCCCCCAAGCAAAGCCACATTGGCACTGGCATAATAAAAATTCATCTCGCCCAACGAGTCCCCTAAGAACACGCTCACTCGAGAACGATCCAATGCATTTTGCTCGGTGATTTCGCGCAAGTCTTGAAAACTTGATCTTTGTAGGAGCGCATGACCTCTTGATCCAATCAAGGCCGCCACATCTTCAAATCTTTGAGGGTGCCTAGGCACAATGCACCATAAAACACGCGTGCGGTCTTGAGTCGACAAAGCCTCAATCGCCTCTAGGAACAAAGCTTCTTCGCCTTCTCGCGAACTTGCCAACACAATCATAGGGCTCAGTCGTTTTGATTGCCAAACTTTGCCCCATTCGATTTGAGCCATGTTCAACTGGGCATCAAATTTGATGTTGCCAAGCACTTGCTTGACATGGCATCCAAGGTTTTTTAAAAGAAGGGCATCGTCTTGATGTTGAGCTGTCGCAAAGTCTAACGACATAAAGGCCGGCCGTGACAGAAAAGCTAGCTTCAACGCCTTTTGATAACTGCTTTGGCTCATGCGAGCATTCAACAAGACCGTTGGTATGTTTCTTTTTTGTGCGCCAGCTAGCAAATTGGGCCAAATTTCAGTTTCTATGAAGAGGCCGACCCTAGGTTTGAAATGCTCTAAAAATCGATTCACAGCCTGAGGGGTATCCCAGGCTTGCCAAACTTGAACGTCCCCATCTCGCAACAATTTCAAACCTTCTTGTCGACCAGTTGCCGTGCCATGCGTTAACAAAAACCGAGCATGAGCCAGGGACTGTCTGATGCGATTGATCAAAATCATAGCCACCCGGGTCTCTCCCAACGAGACCGCATGGATCCATATCAAACCCTCAGGGGCCTCATGATCATAAAATCCAAATCTCTCCTGAACATGGCTTAAGTAACCGGCCTCTTGTTGTCCTTTTTTCAAAAGACGAAGCCTTACAAAAGGCACCATCAAGTGCATCAAGGCTGAATACAACAACAAGGACAAGCGTTCAAACATGTTGACGTTGCCATTCATCAACAGCCAAAAGCCATTTTTGCCAAACCAAGTCCACACCAGGACTGGGATGGGCGTATACGCTCAATTGGTATGAGCAGTCAAGAGGGCCGGTTCTCCAATCGGTAGGGAAATTATAAATTTGAACATGAACCAAGTTCAACGCAACCGCCAAATGGCTGACGCCACTGTCCACACCAATTGCACCATAGCAGCCCCTCATCAATATCGACAAGTCACGAAGCGATTGTTTGGGCCAAAACGTCAAGCCTTTGACGCTGGCCATCAGTTCATTGACAAACTCAAGTTCTGCGTCATTGCCATAAGTCACACAGACCTCATGGCCTGAGGCCTTGAGACGCTCAGCCATCTCAGACCAGTGACTCAAGCCCCAAGTTTTATCTGCTCTTGATGTGCCATGGATCAAGAGAACTTTTGGAGGGTGGTCTGATCGTGATTGAGCTACTTCTGGCTCACATGCTGACGATGAACCATTTTTTGTGTCAGCTCCTGAGAGACCAAAATCTATGTCACTGGGTACTTCATAATGAAGGGCTTTGGCACAAAACAATCGACCACGCTCTAAAGCGTGTATCCTTTTTGGTAAAGCTATGGCCCGATCGGATAGCCAGCGGGTGAGGGATTCATAAGAAGATCCATCGGTTCGGTTACCCATCGCTACTCTTAAGCCCAGAGGGGTTAAAGCTGCACACCTTGCAATCAATGCAGATTTACTCAAACCCTGAAGATCCAGAACATAATCATAAGGAGTTTGTCTGAGTTCCTTCAAAAAAGATTTCAATTCTCCAAGCATGCGAAAGCCAAAACCCTCCTTGACCCAATCTCTTAAGGAGCACGAGATCACGCGGTCGATGTTTGGATTGAACTCCAACAGACTGGCAAATGCGGGTTCGACCACCCAGTCAAGTTGAACATTTGGGCATTGATTTTTGATGTCAACCAAAATGGGCAAGGTATGAATCACATCACCCAAAGAGGAAAGTTTGACAATCAAAATCCTCAATGCTGGGACTCCGTGAATTTTGCGTTTGGCATCGCTCTTCGCAACAGAGCAAGCATATCGGTCTCAATCCTATGGAGCGCGTCCTGAGATTGCCCTTCAAAACGCAACACCAGCACGGGTGTTGTGTTGGAGCCTCGTATCAGACCAAACCCGTCAAGCCAATCAATGCGAAGACCATCAATGGTGGTCACTTGAGGACATTGCATCAAAGACGGCGCACCTTCAGCCTCAATGAGTTGAACCAATTGCGCGATCAAAACAGGTGCCTCACCGTCATTGATGGCAATGTTCAACTCGGGCGTTGAGTAACTGTCTTGCAGTTGACTCAACAAGGTGTTGCCATCTGGTACAGCACTCAAAATCTCAAGCAATCTAGCACCTGCATAAGTCCCATCATCAAAGCCAAACCAGCGCTCTTTGAAAAAGATATGCCCACTCATCTCCCCGCCCAAAGGCGAGTCAATTTCTTTCATTTTCGCTTTGATCAACGAATGGCCAGTTTTATACATCACAGGATGACCGCCCAACGAAGAAATGTAGGGTCCTAGTTGCTGAGAACATTTCACATCAAAAACGATACTTCCGCCCGGAACTCGCGACAAAACATCTTTAGAAAACAGCTGCATTTGTCGATCTGGGTAAATATTTTCGCCAGTTTTGGTCACCAGCCCTAAGCGATCCCCATCCCCATCAAAAGCAAAGCCCAACTCAGCATCATGCGTTTTGATCGCTTCGATCAAATCTTTTAGGTTTTCTGGCTTGCTGGGATCTGGGTGGTGATTTGGAAAATGCCCATCCACTTCACTAAAAAGCTCAATCACCTCGCAACCCAACTCCTTGAACACCTTGGGTGCAAATGCGCCAGCCACCCCATTGCCAGAATCAATCACCACACGAATCGGTCGCTCTAAATGAACCGTCCTCACGATGTGACTCTTGTATTCTTCGTAGATCGAACAGGCCGTGTAGGTTCCGGCTTGGGTCACGGGCGTCAGCTCCTGCTGCATGAGTTCGCGCAAGTCTTGGATGGATTGGCCATACAAAGCTTGTCCACCCATGACCATCTTAAAACCATTGTAATCTTTGGGGTTGTGGCTGCCGGTAATTTGGATACCACTTTGTGTGATGGTGTGCGCTGCATAGTAGAGCATGGGCGTTGTACACAGATCAATATCAAAGACATCGACCCCAACGCTCAACAACCCTTGTGCCAGTGCTTTCAGCAAGTCAGGACCACTGATTCTGCCGTCTCGACCAATGCTCACGGAGCGTTCACCGTTTTTGATCAATTGCGTACCAAATGCCATGCCTAGAGCATGAGCAAAAATCGCATCAATTTGAGCTGGAAAAACACCTCGAATGTCGTAGGCTTTATAAACGAGAGGATTAAATTTCATGCACTTATTTTAATGTTCTTTCAAGGTCGATCCTACAAGGAAAGACAAACTTTTCACAAGCCTGTTATGATTTGTATGGACTCAGAATTAAACCAAATCACCTAACTTTTCATGCTTGACCAACATTTGAGTCGAACTTTGATGACGACACCTCTAGGTGACATGCTTGTTGTATGCTCGGAAAAAGGTCTTCGTGGATGTTGGTTTCTGGGTCAGTCCCATTTCCCCAAACAAGCACTTGATTTCAAAGACCCTTCATCCAAAGAAAGTACAAAAACTCATCACGAAGTGAGTCAACAAGTCGAGCTCTATTTCAATCATAAAATTGATAAATTTAACATTTGCATCGACTTTGGGCCTCATGGCACACCATTTCAAAGAGAGGTATGGGATGCTTTATTGAGCATCCCCTTTGGGCAGACTTCAAGCTACGCAAACATTGCCCAAGCCATCAAGCGACCAAAGGCTGTGAGGGCTGTGGGAGGCGCCGTTGGAAAGAATCCCATCAGCTTGATTGTTCCATGTCACCGGGTGGTTGGCTCTTCAGGTGCCCTTACGGGTTATGCGGGTGGCATAGATAGAAAAAAAGCGCTTCTTGACTTGGAAAATTTGACATACTCGCTAAGCGCTCAATGAAGTCTCCCATTCAATCCTCTTGGCTACTTGATTACATGATTTTGTCCATTTGTTGGGGAACTTCCTTCTTGCTCATGCGAGAAGCCAGCATGTCATTTGGTCCCTTTTTGAGCTCATGGTTAAGGGTCAGCATCGCAAGCCTTATTCTGCTCCCCTACATCATTGAAAAGGGAGATTTGCCACGACTTGTAGAGAATTGGAAAAAGATGGTCATCGCAGGTCTTTTGAGTTGCGCAATTCCTTTTTGCTGTTTTTTTTATGCACTCACCTCTCTGAGCACGGGTTTGTCTAGCGTCTTGAATGCAACCACCCCCTTGTTTGGAGCTTTGATTGCTTGGTTTTGGTTAGGGGAAAAACTCAATGCGTTAAGAGTAGCGGGCTTGTTGCTTGGTTTTTTAGGGGTCTCATCGCTCATATTGAATGCCTCCCAACCCGGCGAACTGCACAACACCCAACATGTGATTGCCATATTGGCTTGTCTTTTAGGCACTTTTTGCTACGGACTTGCCGCCAATTACTCGCAAAAATACATGAGCAACTTCTCCCCCATGTTCAATGCAACGGGTTGTTTGATTGGCGCGAGTGTTGCGCTTTTTGTTCCAGCGCTTTTGGATCTTCCAAAGGATTGGCCAAGTTGGAGCAGCACCCTTGCCATCACCTTGTCAGGCGTCTTCAGCACGGCCGCCGCCTACGCCTTGTTCTTTCGCATCATCTCTAAAATTGGAGCGGCCAGATCGATGACCATCACCTACTTGGTCTCTTTGATCGCAACGTGCTTAGGACTCTACGTTCTTGACGAAAGCATCACCTTGGTCATGGTTGCCAGTGCCTTGGTTGTGCTCATGGGAACCGCCCTGTCCAGCGGCCTCGTTGCCAAAAGATGAGTCTCTTTCAATGGTGTTTTTTAAGCATTTTTTTCAAGATACGAATGACCACCGAGTCAGGATTGAGCATGCTTTCAAGAATAGAGAAGTGATGAAGTCCATCGATGATCTTTGCTTGAGGTACCGCTTTTTTGCCCCAGGTCTTTTGAATTAAACGGCATTGTCGAATAAATTCGACACTCTCAAGCCCACCCACCACGCTGTACAAACGACCATTTTTAGGTTTAGGCATCCAAGCAGGGCTCAACTTGATCGCACTGGCTTCATTGAGTTTCAAAGACACATTCAAAAAAGGGGTCTTGCGAATGGACTCCAACTCATGCAGACCAGACATCGATAGGCCACTCTTGATCAAATTCTTGGGCAACGAGGCGCTGATCTTTTTCCATTTTGTATTGAGCAGCATTGCACTCAGATGCCCGCCAGCGGAATGACCAGCCACGTGAATTCGAGAAGGATCTCCTCCATATTCAGCAATGTGCGTCCACACCCATGCCATGGCCTTGACCATTTGCATCGTGATTTGCTCTATCGAGACATGCGGACACAAGTCGTAATTCAAAATGACCGCACAAGCTCCAATTTCATTCAATGCAGGAGCCACAAAGGCGTGGTCTTCCTTGTAAAGAGATCTCCAGTAGCCGCCATGAATGAAGACCACGACCGGCGCCAAAGTAGCATCCACCCCTTTGGATGTTCTAGGCAGGGGATAAATATCAAGATTTTCAAATTGTCCTTCCCCAAAATAAGCCTGAACACGGACCGTTGAGGTTTCCTTTAAGACTTTTTGCGATTGCGCTTGCCAAAACGCGATGTGCTCGCCAGCCTCGGGCACCAATTCGCGGTTGTTGTACATGGCGTTGTACCAATCGGGGGTATGCATGTTCATCAAAAAAGCCTTTTAAAAAAATAGATTCAATGCCTTAGATGGGCAATCGCCCAGAACAGTAAATCAGTGCAGGAAATGAGGCGCACCAAGCCCAGAAAAAACGGTTGAGTCCGAAAAACCAAAATACCAAAAAATGAAAACAAGCGGCCATCAGACAATAAAGCACTGCGAGGTCAGAGCTTAGCAGTAAAAAAGGCGCAAGTCCCTCCCACGCCATGAAACTCCAACTGCACAACATGCCCACTGGCTTGAGTCTAAAAAAGCTGTTGGCACTCAAAGGGCCATAAATACCCCCATCTAAAAACATCACCAGGGCTGAACCATCTCGCCACTCGCGCCTCTTGAATTTCACCCAACCCGAAATAAAATACGAAGAGATGGTGTGCAAGGTGATGTACCAAAGTCCAGCTTTGTATCCCAAGGCCATCGGATCAATCAGGTGACACAAGTGTGCAAGCAACAAACCGGTGATCACAAGCAAGCTCAAAAAATCGCTGCCACCGTTAAAAGCCCCACGAAAACGAAAGAGCAAGCTGACATGACTTAAAAACAAAAAAAGCATGAGCCATAAGTTCGATCCCACGGCAATCAGCACCAAGGCGCCAAGAAGTCTTGCATACAAGTGCAAAAGATGAATTTTTTCTTGAAATAAAAAATCAAGCAACCGATTCACCAATAGGCTGCTTTGAGGCAGTTCTTTTCTCAAAACAGACCATGCCCAAACCCCTTCTCCGGTCATCTCATTTTGAATTCGAAAAAACTCAAAAGTTTGCACCAACAAACTGATGCCAAGCAATAAACTTAAGCCATGAATGGCTTGAAGTTCACTCATTTTTAAGCTCTGGAGAGGCCAGCATCACTTGTACATCACGGGGCTCAAACGGACGATTGAGTTGAGGCATCTCCATTCGAATCTCAAAACGATAGGACTGACAGGTGCCAGGGCATTGCATGGCAAAAGCGCGAGCCAATTTGCAAATCAGGGAGTAGCTCACCAATTGGCTTGCATCTGCGCCTGGTTGCAATTGATTGAGATCACCAACGAAATGCTCGACCAAATTTTGGTTGGCCAAGTGAAGATTGTTGTGAGGATTGTGAAAGAGGTGAACAACGCTTCTCTTGACCCTTGGGTAGAGCACTTGCCAATCCATCCAAGTTTGATCGGCCCCTTTGATTTGAACATACAGTCTTGGCGCGTAGCCAATGGCATGAAAGAATTTCCAATTTGGGAAAAACGCCCTCAAATAGAACAGCCACGGACTCTTGATTTCTCGCGTCTTTAAGAAAAGAGCAATAAAGATCAACAAAAAATACAAACAAATAAAGGTAAGCGTCATCATGTCGTTCAATAAAATATAAATGAGTATGACGCCAAAAGTCAATCCCCTGGATTTTGGCCAAACTTTTGAAAATTATACTTCCCACCCATGGTGTTACATGGGCTCAACATGCAAGGACCCACGCTAGGCTTTTTAAGCCCATGCCGATCGGCCCTCATATTGGTACAAATGCTCTTGGCTCCCTTCATTTTTTTGGTAGGATTTGGATCCAAAGATCTCTTTGGCTTTCACCCCATCCTCTATCTCAACCCATGCAAACCTCGACTTCACACCACCCACACAGCACCGGCCCCTTGTCTGGCCTCAAAGTCATTGAACTCGGTCAACTGATTGCTGGTCCCTTTGCCGCAAAGACATTGGCTGATTTTGGAGCCGAGGTCTTAAAAATTGAGTCCCCCAAATCGGGAGATCCTCTCAGAGTATGGAGGGTTTTGCACGAAGGTACATCCCTTTGGTGGCAAGTGCAGTCAAGAAACAAAAAGTCCCTTGGTCTTGATTTGCGACAAAAGGAAGGCCAAGACATTGTTCGCGAGTTGCTCAAAAGTGCAGATGTGTTGATCGAAAATTTTCGTCCTGGAACGCTTGAGTCTTGGGGTATGGGCCCTGAGGACTTGTTCAACATCAATCCTCGGTTGATCGTCCTCAGGATCAGTGGTTATGGTCAAACAGGCCCCTACAAAGACAAGCCAGGCTTTGGCGTGATCGCAGAGGCCATGGGTGGCATGCGACACTTGACGGCCGAGCCAGGCCGAGTGCCCGTCAGGGTGGGCATCTCCATTGGAGACACCTTGGCAGCCTTGCACGGTGTCATTGGCATATTGATGTCTTTGCACGAACGCGAGCGCTCTGGCAAAGGTCAAGTGATCGATGTCGCTCTGTACGAGGCGGTTTTCAATTGCATGGAAAGTTTGTTGCCCGAATACAGTGTCAAAGGCATTGTTAGAGAGGCCGCCGGCAGTGCCTTGCCAGGCATTGCACCGACGAACGCCTACCGGTGCAAAGACGACTCATATGCTCTGATCGCCGGCAATGGCGACAGTATTTACAAACGACTCATGCACGCCATCGGCCGAGATGATTTGGGGCTTGATCCAGAGTTGAGTGACAACAAGGGACGGGTGAGCCGAGTCCATGAAATTGACGAAGCCATCTCGAACTGGAGTTCACAACTTGGTGTCGACGACGTGCTGGCCGTGCTTGATCAAGCAGAGGTGCCAGCCGGGAAAATATACAATGTAGCCGACATCGCAAGCGACCCTCACTACATCGACAGAGGTATGATTGAAAAATTGACGCTCAAAGACGGCACACAGGTGGATGTGCCTGGCATTGTTCCCAAGCTGAGCAGGACACCTGGATTCAGACCTCAATTGGCCCCAGAACTTGGAGAAGATACCCACGAGACCTTGAAATCCATAGGCTTGAGTGAAGAACAAATCAAGGCACTTTTAGACAAAGGCATCATCTCTATGCCAACAGGCTCTCAATGACTGCACTTGTTGAATTTTAAATCACCTTCTCCTCTGCAGTCCCTATGACCAAAAGCGCCTACGCATGCGGACTGCCTAATCGGCCTACAACTTTTGAGCCTTACCAATGGTGCAGTGAAAGCCCCCTTGAAAGCCCTCAAACTTGGCTCGCTGTGGGTGATGACCTGAGTGCTGACCAAGCCATCTCTTTGGCCAAAATGGGGGTTGGCATGATTTGGCAAGGAGACTTTCACAATGCTCGCCAACTCTTGATCGCTATGTCGAAAAGGCTTGCGAGCAAGAGGCAAACAGCGCAACTGTTGAAAAAACCAATCCTTGAACGCTTTCATGTCCATCGCTTGCATCAATCCCAGCGCCTTAACATGCTCAGCAAGTTGTTGATTCCTGTTGATGCAAGCTACAAAATTCACCTCCAACGTGCCCCAGAGATCAGTGAGGTTTTGTCTCATGTTTGGGGACCACTGGCCCCGCAGGCTAAATTGATTTCTTTGAGAGAGCTCTTGGGCTTCATAGGCGCCTATGAGTGGTTCAAAAAAGGACTTGAGTTGAAGGAAGATTTCATCGCTCCTGCGCCAATGAACAAAATTCACCCCGCCTACGGTGTGTTCTCGCCCTTGAGGGGCGAGTATTTGTCCCTGGTACATCAAGCGCCCCTTGATGCGCTTGCACAAGGGGCCGTCGCATTTGATATCGGTGTTGGTACGGGAGTGATCAGTGCCATGCTGCTGCGTCGGGGGTTTTCACATGTCGTCGCAACCGACTCAGAGGAACGCGCCATTGAATGTGCACGGGATAACCTGAGTCGACTTGAACTTGCAGACAGGGTGAGCCTTCTTCAATGCGACTTGTTTCCCCCTTCAAAAGCGAATCTGATCGTTTGCAATCCTCCTTGGCTTCCTGGTAAAGCCCGATCAAACATCGAAAAAGCCATCTTTGATGAAAACAGCCACATGCTCAAAGGTTTTTTAAACGGTTTAAAAAACCATCTAGAACCTCAAGGCGAGGGATGGCTCATCATGTCTGACCTTGCAGAGAGGTTGGGCCTCAGAGCTGCGGATGAATTAAGGCAGTGGATCGCCAACGCAGACTTAAGGGTTGTACAAGTCACTCACACCAAGGCCCATCACGCCAAAGCGATGGACAAGACGGACCCTTTTTATGAAGCCAGGAGTCAAGAGCTCACTTCTCTTTGGCGATTAAAGCTTGCAAAAACAGCACAGACAGAAACCTAAACACCCCATCTATTGAACTACGCTTATTTTCAAAATGACATCATCAACACCCCAACTCTCCAACGCAGACCCTCAATTCTGGGACCAGAGGTATGAAAAAAAAGATTTTGCCTACGGGCAAGAACCCAATGTCTTTCTCAAAGAGCGCGCACCCCTGGCCAGCGCCATGGCTCAGGCCTTGAGCTTGGCCGATGGCGAAGGACGAAACGGCACCTATTTGGCTCAACTGGGCTACAAAGTCACGAGCATTGATTTTTCCCCTGCCGCTAAAATCAAAGCCTTGTCTTTGGCAAAGCAAAAATCGGTGGACTTGGACTACCATTTGATGGATTTGAATCAATACCACCTGCAAACGAACCAATGGGATTTGATTGCTTCTATTTTTTACCAACCCCTATCCACGGTTCGCAAACGTCATTACAAAAAGGTCTTTGATGCGCTCAAGCCCCAAGGTGTCTTCATCTTAGAGACCAAAGTCAGTTTGAATGGCAAAGACTCCGATCGATATCCAAGCGTCCAAGAGCTCGTTGAAGAACTCTCGCCTTTGGAGATCGTCTATGCAGATGAGTCCGAGAGGGTCTTGAATGAGGGGGCCTACCACCAGGGTGTTCAAAGAACCGCACAGATCTTCGCGAAGAAGGCATAAAAAAACCACTGCTCAAAATTGCTTTTGCAGGCAGTGGTTGGATGGAGAAAATTGAATGCCTCTAAGGCCTTCAACATCTCATCATAGGGTTCATCTGGCTTTGGGTTTGAAGCTTCTTGAAGCTGCAGGCTTTTGACCCACCTTCACCACCGTAGGACCATTCCTGGGTCCACCAGCCTTGAAATCTCGCCCTGCATGTGCGCCACCCTCTCTTTTGGGTTCGCTAAATCCTCTAGGACCTTGGGCATTGAAGTCCCGACCTCTTTGGCCTCCATTGGCATAAGCGTCGTTCGAGCGACCCGCAAAACCGCCACCTGAGCCTTGTGAGTCACGGTCTCTGGAACCCCCGAATCCCCCACCTGCGCTGGAATCACGGTCTCTGGAGCCACCAAAGCCGCCACCTCCAAAGCCACCACCGCCTCCAGGTGCACCACGACCACGGCCGCGTGGAGCCTGACGCTTGTCATCAAACCCCCTTGGACGCTCAGAGCG
>JBAXNB010000041.1:0-15590 GCA_037134015.1 Betaproteobacteria bacterium
TTTTCTGAACCACCCTGCCATTTGGGCTCCCGTGTTGCCCATGGTGAAATTGACGATGTTGTACTTGGCATAAAACTCACGCATGAGCTTGCCACCAGCTCCATCAAACATCCAAGCGGTTTGCTGCCTTGAATTCAAACCAAAAGGAATGCCGCACCCCAGAGCAAAGGTCTCGTCTTTTCCAGTGAAATAATAAGCGGCAGTGTGGCAGCACTCAACAGAGCCTTGCTGAACACCGTCCACGACGCCAAAGGCCGGCATCAACTCGCCTGGGCCATGAAGGGAGATTTCAAACTTGCCACCCGACATGTTTTTGACCTCTCGGGCAAAGACCTCTGAGCCCCCATACAAGGTGTCCAAGGACTTAGGAAAACTTGAAGCCAGACGCCATCTAACCGTGGCTTGGGCGTGTACAGCAGGCGCTGCACCTGCGGCCAAAATTCCAGCAATACCAGCATTTTTAATAATTGCACGACGGTCCATGTTTCACCTCATAAGAAAAAATAAAAAGTTCTTTGAACAACACTCAGTTTGGAAATTTTATGCCAGCATCACCAGCTCTATGCACGGGTTTACCCGTCAACATCCGCCAGACCTTTAGAGCATCCTAGCCATCAACTCACCAACTTGAGACCACTGGGGGCGTCTGCAGGCTTGGATGCGCTGATGGGCTTGGAGACCCATGCGTTGAATCTGGCCAAAATGCTGGCTTCAATACCCGCTGCATCCAAGCCCTCCAGAGCCATCAATTTGGCTGGGTCCCCATGCTCGGTGAATTGATCCTTCAAGCCAAGCATCAACACCGGCTTGAGTAGGCCAGCCGTTTGCAAAGCTTCAAGTACCGCACTACCACACCCCCCCATCAATGCACTGTCCTCCAAGGTCACCAAGGCCTCATGCTCTTTTGCAGCTGACAACAACAAGTCCAAGTCCAATGGTTTTGCCCAACGCATGTTGAGCACCGTGAGGTCGAGTTTTTCAGCAACTTTCAGTGCAGGGTACAGCAAGGGCCCAAAAGCGACGATGGCAATTTTTTGACCCGCCCTCTTGAGCTCGCCTTTGCCAAAAGGCAAAGCGGTCAACTCACGCTCTGGCACTTGTCCAACGCCTGAGCCCCTGGGATACCTCACAGCCACACAGTGATCTTGTTCAAACGCTGAGGTCAAAAGTGCTCGCGTCTCTGCCTCATCGGCCGGTGTTGCGATGCTCACATTGGGCACGCACCTCAAGAACGGAATGTCAAAGATGCCCGCATGCGTCGCACCATCGGCGCCCACAATGCCTGCTCTGTCCAAAGCCAACACCATGGGTAGTTTTTGCAAGGCCACGTCGTGAATGAGTTGATCGTAGGCGCGCTGCAAAAAAGTCGAATAAATGGCCACCACGGGCTTGAAACCCTCGCAGGCCAAACCTGCCGCAAACGTCAAGGCGTGTTGCTCAGCGATGCCCACGTCAAAGTACCTGCTGGGAAAGCGGCGCTCAAACTCTACCAAACCAGAACCTTCGCGCATGGCAGGCGTGATGGCAATGAGTCTTGGATCTTGATGTGCCATGTCACAAACCCAGTCCCCAAAGACCTGCGTGAACGTCTTTTGCGGGGGTGTGCTAGGCGGCACGATACCCACAGCAGGGTCGAATTTACCAGGGCCATGGTAAGTGACGGGATCCTTTTCTGCCAAGCCGTAACCCTGTCCTTTTTTGGTCACCACATGCAAGAATTGAGGTCCACTGAGTTGCCGAATGTTCTCAAGTGTGGGCACCAAAGAGTCCAAATCGTGCCCGTCGATGGGTCCAATGTAATTGAACCCAAATTCCTCAAAAAGAGTCGCAGGCACGACCATGCCTTTGGCGTGCTCCTCAAACCGACGGGCCAACTCAAACAAGGGTGGCGCACTTTTGAGCACTTGCTTGCCCACCTCTTTGGCAGCAGCATAAAACCGCCCACTCATCAGTTGGGCCAAGTACCGATTCAACGCACCAACAGGCGGACTGATCGACATGTCGTTGTCGTTCAAGATGACCAATAAATTACCCTTGGCGACACCCGCGTTGTTCATCGCCTCAAACGCCATGCCTGCGGTCATGGCACCGTCTCCAATGATGGCCACGCAGCGGCGATCCTCACCTCTCAAATAGGCTGCACTTGACATGCCCAATGCTGCAGAGATGCTGGTCGAGGAGTGCGCCGTGCCAAACGCATCGAACTCGCTTTCCTCTCGCCTAGGAAAACCACTCAAGCCCCCCAACTGTCTGAGCGTGGACATGCGCTCGCGCCGACCCGTCAAAATCTTGTGCGGATAGGTTTGATGACCCACATCCCAAACCAAACGGTCATAAGGCGTGTTGAACACGTGGTGCAGAGCAAGGGTGAGCTCAACCGTTCCCAAGTTTGAACTCAAGTGTCCGCCCGTCTTGGAAACACTGTCCAAGAGAAAAGCTCTGAGCTCATGCGCCAAGCTTTTGAGTTGAACGCGAGACAAGCGCCTTACATCGGCCGGGCCGTCAATGGTCCTCAATAGGTCGGTCATATCAACTCTTTCTCTTTATCACCAAATCGGCCAAAGCACCCAAGGCACGCACGTCTTTCAAACCCGTCGCCAACAAAGCCTCATGGGCCTGTTGATGCAAGGTTTGCGCATAAGCTTGTGCCCCATCCAAACCCAACAAAGACACAAAAGTAGGCTTGTCATGGGCGGCATCTTTGCCCACTGTTTTGCCCAAAGTTTGCGTGTCCGATACCACGTCCAAAATATCGTCCACGACTTGAAATGCCAGACCTAGGGCGTTGGCATAGACCAAGAGCGAAGTCTCCAAAGACTCGCTCAACGCCCCTTCTTGTGAGCACGCTGCCCCCATCATCACAGAGGCTTGTAGCAAAGCACCGGTTTTCATGGCATGCATGGTTTGCAACTGCGCTTGCGTCAAGACGACACCGACACTTTGCAAATCAACGGCCTGACCACCTGCCATGCCCGCATGGCCAGCAGCTTGGCTCAACAGCTTGCACAGAAGGGCTTGCACTCGAGCTGGGACCAAGCTCACGCTTGGCGTCAAGATCTCAAAGGCCAGAGCCTGCAACGAGTCCCCACATAGCAAAGCCATGGCTTGGCCAAACTTCACATGAACCGTCGGTTGTCCTCGCCTGAGCACATCATCGTCCATGCAGGGCATGTCATCGTGAACCAAGGAGTAAGAATGAATAAGCTCGCAAGCACAAGCGGCTCTCAAAGCAGCCTGATCCAAGGAGGGACCCGAATTGCTCTCCTCACCTTGCAAGCGCATGCTGTGCCTCGCGGCCAAGCACAAAAGTGGACGCAAACGTTTACCCCCACCGAGTGCTGCATATCGCATGCTCAATCCAAGATTGCCCCCGATTTCATTGGGCACCCACACATCCAAGGACCGCTCAATCAAAGCCAATTGCTGATGAGACCATGCTTGGAAATCAAACGCCTTCATCTCGCTCATGTCAATTGTTGTCCGTCCAAGTTTTCAAATGCCCTTCATCCAAAACTTTAATTTGGTCTTCAATCGAAGTTAACTTTTCACGACAAAACTTCAAAAGAAGAGCGCCGCGTTGATACGCTTGCAACAAGTGCTCCAGCGGCATTTGGGAAGACTCCATTTGTTGCACCAACTCTTCCAGTTCATGCACAGCCAGTTCGTAGGTCACGGGCAAATCGTCCATCTTGGGGCTGGCGTTACTTTTGGCCATGTGAATCCCCTTGAAGCGGGCCATCCGCCATGCCACGTGTTTCCATCAAAAATTGAACAGACATAGATATTTAATAAAAAAGTTTACACGAAGCTGTCTTTGAACAACACATATTAAAGCATCCGCTCGTCCCTCATACCGAATATTGAATTTGAACTTTGAATTTCAAAGTTTATTTCCACCTTAAATCAGCGACTTCAGCGCCATAGCGCCCAAGCGTGCAAAAAAACCACAATTGATCTTACTGAAAAAAAGTTGACTTGGCACACTCTAGCTGTCTTGCAAAAAAATGACTTTCCAAAATGGATTGAACACTTTCGACCCCAAAGATGCTTTAAAAATATATAATCGTCAGTTCCCTCCGGTATTCCCGGTTTTTCTATTCTCCCTGTGGGGAGTCTTTAGGTCAGGTCCCTATGTCTGATTTAAGTCTTCAACTGCAGCAGGCATCAAGCCAACTTCCAGTCGATAGCTATTTTGATCTCGCGCTCTACCAGCGCGAGATGGATGTCCTCTTTGCCAATGGACCCAAATACGTGGGTCACGAGCTGTGTGTGCCCCATGTAGGCGATTATTACGCCCTTGAGCATGAGGGGCACGGTCGCGCATTGGTCAGAACCCCTCAGGGCATTGAGTTGATCTCCAACGTCTGTCGCCACCGTCAAGCCCTGATCTTGAAAGGTCAAGGCAATTTGTATGACAACCAACAAGCCTCAGGCGGCAACATTGTGTGCCCCTTGCACCGCTGGACTTATTCACAATCTGGCCAATTGCTTGGTGCACCGCATTTTTCGCAAGATCCTTGCCTGAATCTCACAAACTACCCGCTACAAAGTTGGAATGGCCTGCTGTTTGAGCGCAACGCAAAAGACATCCATCAAGATTTGGCCAACATGGGCCCCAAGGAGGCGCTGGGCTTTGAGGGCTATAAATTGGCCAAGGTTGAACTCCATGAGTGCAACTACAACTGGAAAACCTTTGTGGAGGTCTATCTGGAGGACTATCACGTCGGCCCTTTCCACCCCGGTCTTGGACAATTTGTGGAATGCGAGGACTTGCGATGGGAGTTCAAGCCAGAGTATTCGGTTCAAACGGTGGGCGTTGCCAATCAACTTCGCCAGTCCGGAAGTGCCATTTATGAAAAATGGCAAAAGGCATTGCTCAACTATCGCGGCGGAAAAGTCCCCACACAGGGCGCCATTTGGCTCACCTACTACCCTCACATCATGGTGGAGTGGTACCCCCATGTGCTGACCGTGTCTACATTGTGGCCCATGGGCCCTCGAAAAACACTCAACAAAATTGAATTTTTCTACCCAGAAGAGATTGTCGATTTTGAGCCCGAATTTGTTCAAGCTCAACAAAGCGCATACATGGAAACCTGCGCTGAAGACGATGAAATCGCCGAGCGCATGGATGCGGGTCGTTGGGCTCTTTTTCAAAGAGGGCAAAATGAAGTGGGCCCTTATCAAAGCCCCATGGAGGATGGCATGCAGCATTTTCATGAGTGGTACCGCCAAAAGCTGAAGTTCACCGATCAGTGACTCGCGTTGGTGACGGGCCAGCCGTGGCTCAGTTTTGATGTGTTCAGCTTGCAAAACCATCCCGAAACGATCCCGAAACAATCCCAAAACAACTCCTTAACGATGACTTATTTTGATGACCTGATCAGCGCAAAAGAGTTGCTGACCCTCATGCCTTTGGCCCTTGAAACGCCAAAAGGGAAACCGCCCTCATTGCTCATCTTTGACGTGAGTTACGACTTGAACGACGCCAACTGGGGTCGCACCGCCTACGAGCAGTTGCACATCGCACATGCACATTTTGCAGATTTGGGCTTGGATTTGAGCGAATCAAATCCCGAAATGGCCATCAATGGCGGCAGACACCCCCTTCCCAGTCGAGAGAATTTTGCTCATTGGCTTGGACGCTTTCACATTCACAGCACGACGCAAGTGGTGGTTTACGACCGAAACCAAAACAACTTCTGCGGCCGTCTTTGGTGGATGCTCAAATGGTGTGGCCACGCACATGTGGCTGTATTGGATGGCTCTTTGAAGACATGGCTTGAGCTTCAAGGTCAAACCGACTGCGTCTCCCCCAAAAAAGTCTCTGCTCAATCCAGCGGGGAGCCCTTGGCTTTTCAATTGTCGCCTCCTTTGCTACAACTCAAAACCATCGATGACGTGTTCAAAGACCTTGGCAGCCCTCATCAAACACTCATTGACGCAAGAGGTGCACCTCGCTACCTAGGACTACAAGAGCCCTTGGACCCTGTTGCGGGCCACATCCCTGATGCGCTCAACAGACCGTTCACGGAGAACTTCAATGAGCAAGGACTGTTCAAAAGCAAATCACAATTGCGTGAAGAATTCTTGCGCCTGTTGAGTGGCCGTGAGCCCTCCAGCGTTGTTCATCAATGTGGCAGTGGTGTGAGCGCTGTGCCCAACATCTTGGCCATGCACCTGGCTGGGCTGGGAGACAGCGTGTTGTATGCAGGCAGTTGGAGCGAATGGTCGCGAACCGCTGGGATGCCGGTCTCAACATGAAGCCAAGGTCGATTCATCTCAAGCGCTTGATGGCTCAAGCATGAACCCTTCAATGAAAAAATATTTGCGTTAAATTCACCAAAGCCATGCCTGAGAACAACCATAAAATCTGGTGCACCGTGGCTTGGGCGCTCAGGCGCTTTTGCAGTTGAGGGATGAGGTCGGCCAAGGCCACATACAAATAACTGCTGCTGGCGATGCTGAGCATGAAGGGCACCCAAGATTCACGCCCCTCCAGCAACGCGTAGGCCAATACCCCTCCAACGGTGCTCACCAGTCCCGAGAGCGACAGTTTCAGCAAGGCTTGGTTTTTAACGCTCCCCGAATTGGCCAACACCGTCAAGTCCCCCATGTGATGAGGGATTTCATGCGCCAACACGGCCACACTTGCAGCGTAACCCAAGTTCAAATCGGCCATGAAGGCACCTGCCACCATGATCCCGTCACCAAACGCATGCACACTGTCGCCGAGCAAGACCGACCAGCTCCCCACTTGCACACCAGCGTGGTCCTCGGCCTTTGAGTGCGCATGGTGAGCGTGCTCTTCAGACACATGAGCATGCGCATGTGCATGCTCATGACCGTGGTGCCAAAGTTCAGCCTTGTCCAACAAAAAGAAAAAGATCAAACCCACCAACAAGGTCATGAACAAATGACTTGGCGACGCACCAGAGCCAAACGCTTCGGGCAACAGATGCAAAAAAGCCGTCGCCAAAAGCGCTCCAGCGGCCAAGCTGAGCATGTGCTGCTGAAATCGGCTCAGCAACGCTTTGGCCAAAACAAAGGCGACAAAGACACTGCCCACACCACACATGAGGGTACCGAAAACAATAGCCACCAAAGTCAAATCCATTGCCACCTCAAAACCTCAAAATCCAAACACATCCAAACCAAGACCTTTGAGCTCAAAGCCACGCTTTGAACCAGTCCAAGGTCTGTCGCCAACCATCCACGGCAGCCCCTTGATCGTAGGAACTGCGATAGTCGGCGTGAAACGCATGCCCCACTCCTGGGTATATCACAAAACGACTGCGTTGCGCTGCATGGACCCCCGAGCGACCCAATGACTGCAATTTTTCTTGCATCTTTTGAATCGACCCCAAGGGGATGGAGGCGTCTTGGTCTCCATACAAGCCCAAAACAGGCGCGCTCAATGCACCCATGGCATCCATGGGGTGCTTGGGCGAGTTGAGCGTCTGCTCTCCAGTCAAACGACCGTACCATGCCACCGCTGCTCGACACTTGCTTTGATGTGCCGCATAAAGCCACGCCATGCGTCCACCCCAACAAAACCCATTGATGGCCAAACGACCCACATCAAAGCCTTGATGTTGCGCCCATTGCACACAGGCGTCCAAATCGGCCAGCACCTGCTCATCTGGCACTTTTTCAATGATCTCGCTCAGCAGTTTTGACATTTGCGCATACTCGCTGGGGTCTCCTTGGCGCGCAAACAACTCTGGCGCTAGGGCGCAGTAGCCCGCTTGTGCAAATCGACGCGCAACATCGGCAATGTACTCGTGCACGCCAAAGATCTCTGAGACCACCAGCACAACGGGCAAATTCAAGGTGTTGCTGGGCTTGGCCATGTAAACCGGAAACTTGAACCCATCACGCTCGACCATCACCTCGGCGGTGTCCAAACCCGCAAAGGAGGTGTGGATCGCAGTTTGCGCCATCAAGGGGGATGCGGCCAAGGCGTACCCAACACCCAAAGCCGTCTGAATGGCGCGACGACGCGTGCTCAAGCCCAAGCCCAAGCCCAAGGCCAGGCTCGCGCGACTGTCATCGTTATTTAAAGTGAGCTTTTCATCCATACAAGACGCCCCTTGATCAAATCTGTTCGACACTCAATGCGCCTGATCCCAATTCAAGCCAAAGCCCAACTCTGCAAGGAGAGGCACCTTCAGAGAAGCGACTTGAGCCATCAGCTGTGGCACATTCTCCTTCACCCAATCCAACTCCACCAAGGGCACCTCAAAGACCAATTCATCATGGACTTGCATGATGATTTTGGTCTTGAGCTTTTTTGCATCAAGTTCGTTTTGAATTTTGATCATGCTCATCTTGATCAAGTCAGCTGCCGTGCCTTGCATGGGTGCATTGATCGCGGCGCGCTCAGAGCCTGAGCGACGTGGTCCGTTGGGCGAATTGATTTCAGGCAAATACAAGCGCCGACCAAAGACAGTTTGCACATAGCCCTTGGCTTTTGCACTGATTCGGGTCGACTCCATGTAGCGTTTCACCCCAGAGAAGCGGTCAAAGTAACGTTCAATGTAGAGCTTGGCAGCAGAGTTATCGATCCCCAAGGCCTTGGCCAAGCCAAAGGCACTCATGCCATAGATCAAACCAAAGTTGATCACCTTGGCATATCGACGCTGCTCGGCACTGACCTCTTGCTGCACCAGGCCAAATATTTCTGCAGCAGTTGCGCGATGAACATCCACCCCTTCGTGAAAGGCTTTTAAAAGCGCCTCATCCTCACTGATGTGCGCCATGATGCGCAATTCAATCTGACTGTAATCGGCACTGGCAATCACGCATTCAGGCGGTGCCACAAAGGCCTCTCTGACTCGCCGCCCCTCAGGCGTTCGAACTGGAATGTTTTGTAAATTAGGATCGTTGCTGGACAAACGACCCGTGACTGCCACGGCCTGAGCGTAGTGGGTATGAACGCGTTGTGTATTGGGATTGATCAGTGTGGCCAACTTGTCGGTGTAGGTGCTTTTGAGCTTACTTAAACCACGATGCTCTAAAATTTTAGCGGGCAGTGGAAAGTCCAAGGCCAACTTCTCCAGCACCTCCTCATCCGTGCTTGGCGCACCTTTGGCCGTTTTTTTAACAATAGGCAGGCCAAGTTTTTCAAAAAATATCTCACCAATTTGCTTCGGAGAACTCAGATTAAAAGGCTCCCCAGCCAGCGCATGGGCCTCCAACTCCAATTGATCAATTCGGTCGCCCAATTGAGCACTTTGCAGCTCGAGTGTTTTGGCGTCAATCATCACGCCATTGCGCTCGACCCGGTACAAGGCCTCGCTGCTGTCAACCTCCAGCTGATAGATGAAGGAGAGCTTTTCATCCTCTTGAATTCTGGGCCACAAGACTTCATGCACTTCAAGCGTCATGTCCGCATCTTCGCAGGCATATTGCGTCGCCCGATCGATGGCGACTCGAGCAAATGGAATTTGATGAGCTCCCTTGCCGCAAACGTCCTCATAGGACAAACCCGAGCGAGCCAAGTGCCTTTGCCCCAAGCTCTCCAAACCATGCGGGCGATGGACTTCAAGCACATAACTCTGCAGCATGGTGTCATGCACGTAGCCATGAACCTCTATGCCGTGATTTGCAAAAACATGTCGGTCGTACTTGAAGTGTTGCCCTAATTTATGCGCTGAAGGATCCTCTAGCCAAGGCTTGAGTCGTTGCAAGACTTGTTGAAGGTTCAACTGCGTTTGGCCAATTTCCAAATCATGCCCCAGAGGAACATAGGACGCCGTGCCCGGGGTCGTGGACCAACTCAGGCCAATCAATTGGGCCTTCAAAGCGACCAATGAGTCTGTCTCCGTGTCCAGACTGACCAAGGACGCTTGCTTGAGCGACTCAAAAGAGCGTTCAAACTGCTCCCACGTGGTGATGCATTCATAGTGACGTTCTTGGATCAAAGACGGCTTGGGCGCCAGGTCTCCAAAGAGGTCTTGACCCTCTTGAGCGTTTTGAGGTTCACGGCCAGCACTTTCTTGATTTGGATCCCAAGAGGACGTCGATTGCAGGGAAGTGCCCTGAGGTGCGCCAAACGTTTTGACCAAGCCTTTGAAGCCAAACCTTTCACAGAACTCCACCATGGCCGCGGACTGTGGTTCTGAGAACTTCAAATCTTGCATGTCTGGCAGATGGGGCAAATAGGCACTCAAATCACAATCGGTCTTGATGGTGACCAGCCTCTTGGCCATAGGTAGCCAATCCAAGGTGTTTCGCAAGTTCTCGCCCACCACACCCGTGATCTCCCCTGCGTTGGCGATCACGGCATCCAAGGAGCCATACTGGGTCAACCATTTGACCGCTGTTTTAGGCCCCACCTTGGGCACACCAGGAACGTTATCGACAGAATCACCCACCAAGGTTTGGTAATCGATCATCAGTTGAGGAGGCACGCCAAATTCTTTTTTTACACCTTCTATGTCGCGTTTTTTTTGGTTCATCGTGTCAAAGATCATGACACGCTCGTCCACCAATTGACTCATGTCTTTATCGCCGCTGGAGATCACAACTCTAAAGCCTTGCTCACTTGCTAGTTTGGACAAGGTGCCCAAGACATCATCGGCCTCAACACCTGGCACAGTCAACACAGGCCAGCCCAGCAACTGAACGACCTCATGAATGGGCTCAATTTGAGTGCGTAAATCGTCTGGCATGGCCGAACGCTGGGCTTTGTACTGTGGGTACCACTCATCGCGAAAGGTGGGACCTTTGGCATCAAACACACAGGCTGCGAATGGCGTGGGGAAGTCTTTTTTCAGACTCTGCATCATGTTGATCATGCCCCGAATCGCGCCCGTTGCGGCACTGCTGGGGTCGGATGGCCTGGCCCGTAAATCGGGCATAGCGTGAAATGCACGGTAAAGGTAACTCGAACCGTCAACGAGCAGGAGTAAAGGAAGATCATCTTGCATGGGTGTATTTTGCCCTCTAAGAGAGAGCTCAGACCCAGAAAACGCGAAAAAATAAATGCTTTGCTCCATTTAAGAGCTAAAAATCAAGGTCTCTCCTCCCATCTAGGAATAACCCCTCTACAATCGATAGGCCGTTGAGTGCAAAAAAAGAGCAAAAAGACTGGCCTCCATAGTGCCTGTCCTCGCTGGGTCAAGGTGATCAGCACAACAACGTTGCAATTCTCAAAATTAAAGTGCTTGTCTGGCGCACAAGATCCTCTTAACTTTTCATGTGTTTTTAAATGGCCGTCTTCACCCAAGTCACACTCCAAGAGGCTCAGTCCCTGATCGATCAGTTAAAGCTGGGACAAGCTTTGGGGCTCAAAGGCATTGAAGGCGGCATAGAAAACACCAACTACTTCTTGGACTGCACGGGGTCCGACACGCAAGCGGCTGAGCCCAAGCGCTTTGTTTTGACCTTGTTTGAACGACTGGGCAAAGACGAGTTGCCTTTTTACCTTCAACTGATGAAGCACTTGGCGAACAAAGGTATTCCAGTGCCAGACCCACAGGTCAACGGGCATGGGGACTTGCTCTTTGAAGTCGCCGGCAAACCTGCCGCACTGGTCAACCGTCTGAGAGGTCAAAGTCACCTTCAACCCAATGTGAGCCACTGCAACACGGTTGCGAAGATGCTGGCGAAGATGCATCTTGCTGGCCAGGACTACGCCTTGATCCAACCCAATTTAAGGGGCTTGAATTGGTGGCTAGAGACGGCGCCACTCATTTTAGAGTTCATGAGCGATGAGAACCAAGCCTTGTTAAAGCAAGAAATCGCTTTCCAAGCCAACCTGGCTCAAACGTCGCTTTACGCAAGCTTACCCAAAGGCGCCATTCATGCTGATTTGTTCAGAGACAATGTCATGTTTGAAGGTGACGAACTGACTGGGTTTTTTGATTTTTACTTTGCCGGTACCGACACTTGGTTGTTTGACATCGCTGTGTGCTTGAACGATTGGTGCATTGACCTGGATTCTGGCCAATTCGATCAAGACCGATTGCTCGCATTTTTAAAAGCCTACCAAACTGAGCGCCCCTTCACAAAGCAAGAAAGACGCTTGTTCAATCCGCTTTTGCGAGCAGCTGCTCTTCGATTTTGGATCTCCAGACTTTGGGACTTTCATCTCCCAAGACAAGCCAATCTTTTAAAAGCGCATGACCCCGAACATTTTGAACGCATCTTGAAACTAAGAGTTCAAAGCCCTATCAGGGATGGGCTTTTTTAAACACCCCAAAACCTTACACCTCTAACATTGACAACATGAAATTAAACATTGTTCCAGCCAAAACTGGCGCCCTTTGGGTCAAGCAGGGGGCCAGGACCTTTGTTCGTCAGCCTATTGCGCTGACTGGACTTTTTTTGATGTTCATGGCTTTGATGTCTTTGGTCTCCATGGTTCCTTTGGTTGGCGGGGTCATTGGACTGATGCTCATCCCTAGCGCAAGCCTAGGTCTGATGGCGGGTGCTCAGGAGGCTTTGTCCGGTAAATTCCCAAGACCCATGACTCTTTTTTGCGCCTTTCGAGTTTCCAAAGACAAAACAAAGCAGATGCTTGTCTTGGGTGTGTTTTATGCCCTTGGGTTTTTGGTGTTGGCGGGCATATCCGCCTTGGTTGATGGGGGTGGGTTTGCAAAGTTTTATTTGGTCGGTAGCACTTTGACCAAGGAGCTCATCTTAAAGAGTGATTTTCAACAAGCCATGTGGCTTGCACTTATTTTGTACATCCCATTTTCTAGCCTTTTTTGGCATGCTCCAGCCTTGGTGTTTTGGCACGGGGTGAGTGTACCCAAAAGCTTGTTTTTCTCAGGCATCGCTTGCTTTTCAAATTGGAGAGCTTTTTTAATCTTCACGCTGACATGGGCTGGCGTCTTTGCCTTGGTTGCTTTGGTCCTTGGTGTGCTGTCGAGCTTTGGTGAAGAGTCTGCTTGGGTGAGTGAGTTGCTGCTGCCTGTGATGCTGATCCTTGCATCCATCTTTTTCACCTCATCGCTCTTTAGCTTCAAAGACTGCTTCAGCTCTGAGACCATCCTGGCCTGATTTTTTAGTCAATGGGGGTCAGTTTTGCTAGCGAAAGCGCCAACCACTTGACGCCATGGCGCGGAAAGTCCACTTGTGCTCTGGCATCGTCTTGCAACCCCTCTAGAGCCAAAATTGTGCCTTCGCCAAACTTGTTGTGAAAGACCTTCAAGCCCACTTTCATCCAAGCATGCGGATCACTAGCGTCAGATTTAGCAGCACGCACCGGTAAGGCCTCCATGGAGGATTTGCGCATGCTAGAGCTCGATGAGCGGGCCCATTCAGGCGTGTAACCACTTGAGGCATAGGTTTGAGAATGGGCGGCTCCGGCATAGCCTCTTGCATGGGAAGGAGCGACTGGTTTTTTAACGTTCACCCACTTCATGGTGTGCTCAGGCATTTCGTCAAAAAACCGACTTCTCATGTTGAAACGCGTCTGCCCATGCAGCATGCGTGTTTGTGCATGGCTCAAATAAAGCCGCTTTCTGGCCCTGGTCAGTGCCACATACATCAAGCGCCTCTCTTCTTCCAAGCCTTCAACCGTGTTCAGTGAATTCTCATGCGGAAACAAACCTTCCTCCAACCCGGTGATGAAGACACAATCAAACTCCAAGCCCTTTGCAGCGTGCACCGTCATCAATTGAACCGCATCTTGCCCAGCTTGGGCTTGGTTGTCGCCTGCTTCCAAAGCCGCATGACTTAGAAAAGCGGCCAAGGGCGACAAGGTCTCTCCAGTATCAAAATTCACCCAACCAGAAGGCAACTCCTCGTCAACTGAGACCATGGCCTCAGACGATGTCGCGCTGGGGATCCTTGGCAAGATTGGCTCAGCACCATCGATGTATTGATCCAAGCCCGATTGCGATTGCACGAGCGTGCCTGGTGCATCCTTACCAAAGCCTTCTTGCATGACAAAACTTTCGGCCGCGTTGACCAATTCCTCCAAGTTTTCAACCCTATCGGCCCCCTCTTTTTCAGTTCGATAGTGCTCAATCAATCCGCTGTGGTCCAGCACAAGCTCCATGATTTCTCTGAGCGTGAGGCCTCGCATTTGCTCTCTCATCACATCCATTTTGGCCACAAAGGCTTGTAAATTAACACCCGCTTTGCCACTGACCCTCTCAACACAGGCATGAAGCGAACAAGCGCTTTGAGTCGCAACATCTTGAAGTTGCTCAATGGTGCGCGCTCCTATGCCACGTGGTGGAAAATTAACCACTCTTAAAAACGAGGTGTCTTCATTGGGGTTTTCCATCAAACGCAAATAGGCCAAGGCATTTTTGATTTCTGCACGCTCAAAAAACCTCAAGCCCCCATAAACTTTATAGGCCACTGATGCATTGAACAAGGCTGACTCAATGACACGACTTTGTGCGTTGCTTCTGTACAAAAGCGCAATGTCTGAACGCCTGGACACACCAAGGTTTGAGTCATCCGAGGCATTTTGGCCCTCTTTAAGCAAATGTTTTATTTCCTCTACCAGGCACTGAGCCTCTTCATAATCGCTTGGATTTTCCAAAACCCGAACCAGTTCACCCGCGCCTTGATCGGTGCGCAAATTCTTGCCCAAGCGTTGACTGTTGTGTTGAATCAAGGTGTTGGCAGTTTCCAAAATGGAGCCTGAACTGCGGTAGTTTTGCTCCAACTTGATTTGATGGCGAACATTGAACTCTCGCACATAGTCGGCCATGTTGCCCACCCTCGCACCACGAAAAGCGTAAATACTTTGATCGTCATCGCCAACCGCAAAAACAGCAGTATCGGTGCCACAAAGCATTTTGATCCAAGCGTATTGAAGACGGTTGGTGTCTTGAAACTCGTCAATCAAAACATGCTGAAAACGTCTTTGATAATGCGCTTTCAGTGGGGGGTTGTCTCTTAGTAACTCGTACGAGCGAAGCATCAACTCGGCAAAATCAACCACGCCCTCTCGGTTGCACTGGTCTTCATACAATTGGTACAACTCCACTCTTTTGATAGAGTCGGCATCGTTGACCGCTAGATCTTGGGGTCTTTTGGCATCCTCTTTTGCACCTGCAATGAACCATTGCACTTGCTTTGGGGGAAATCTCTCTTCATCCACACTGAATTGCTTACAAAGTCTTTTGATCGCTGAGAGTTGATCTTGCGTGTCCAAAATTTGGAAAGCCTGGGGCAAATTGGCCATCTTCCAATGTGCCTTGAGCATGCGGTGACAAAGGCCGTGAAATGTACCCATCCACAAGCCCTTGACATTCAAGGGCAGCATGGACTCCAAACGGGTGAGCATCTCTTTGGCGGCCTTGTTGGTAAAAGTCACCGCCAATAGACCTCCAGGCGTGATTTGTCCAGTTTGAAGCAAATAAGCAATGCGAGTGGTCAGAACTCTTGTTTTTCCTGAGCCTGCACCCGCCAAAATCAAAGCATGCTCATGGGGCAAGGTGACCGCACTCAACTGCTCTGGGTTCAAGCCTTGCAGCATCCTCATGGAGACATTTTCTGAGGGCCACAAAGGGCTTTGGTTTTCAGATGGTGAAAAACCATCGCTTGAATGGGAGGTAAGGGGCTGTTGATCGGGTGGCGTCATGAACCTATTTTAGAGTCTCAAGCCCTTTTATACC
>JBAXNB010000042.1:0-15219 GCA_037134015.1 Betaproteobacteria bacterium
TCAATCGTTGTGGGTATGGTGAATTTGTGTTTGACTGTCCTCAGTGCCAGTGCATCTGCCGACACTTTGAAACCCGTGATGACAGGCGCTGAGGCAGCGTTGTACAAGGGTACCGATCGATTTGAAAGGCTGGTGGACGCGGCTAAAAAGGAGGGGGTGGTCTCGGTTTATCACGTCTACCCAGGCTTGCCGGCTTTGCTTACTGAATTCACCAAAAAGTATGGCATCAAAGTCAAAGTGTGGAGATCTGGCTCGGAGACGGTTTTACAAAGAATCGTGACCGAGGCCAAGGGCAACAAATTTGAGGTCGACCTGGTTCAAAACAACTCTCCTGAAAATGAAGCGGCCTATAGAGAAAAGCTTCTGCAAGAGGTGAGGTCGCCGTTTCAATCCGATTTGATCCCTCAAGCGCTTCCATCGCATCACCATTGGGTTGGACTCTCCGTGGATGTTTGGGTGGCCGCTTACAACACCAACAAAATCAAAAAAGACGATCTCCCTAAAACCTATCAAGATTTGATGGATCCCAAGTGGAAAGGTTTGCTTGGCATTGAGGCAAACAACCAAGCTTGGTTTGGATCTTTGCTTGGTGAAATGGGCGAAGAGGCTGGACTTAAAACCTTCAATGGCATCATGAACACCAACGGCATGTCCTTTAGGAAAGGGCACTCCTTGTTGACCATGATGGTCTCGTCTGGAGAGGTTCCTTTGGCCTTGACGGTTTACAGTTGGATCCCCGAGCAATCAAAACAAAAGGGTGCTCCCATTGATTACTTTGCTTTGCAGCCCTTGATGGCTCAAACCAGTACCATCGCCATGCTTAAAAAAGCACCCAATCCGAATGCAGCTGTGTTGTTGTATGACTTTTTAATCAGCGATGGACAAAAACTTCTGGCCGATGCCGCCTTTATCCCCGTTTCCAAAAAAATCAACAATCCTTTTAGCAACGCATCGATTAAATTTGTTGATCCTGCTTTGGCCATTGACATGCAGGCAAAGTGGTTGAAAGTTTTTGAAGAGACGATCACCAAAAGAAGCAAGTGATGCGCGACAATGATGCATTGAGTCGAGAGCGCTTGGCGCATCTGGTCAAAGAGGTCTTTCGCTTGACCTCAGGTGCATTGCAAAAAAAATTACGAACACACGATGTACAGTACAGCCATTGGACCTTACTGAGGGTCCTTTGGATGGGGGACGGTTTGACCCAGCGACAATTGAGTGAACAAGCCGGCATCAGCGAGCCGTCTGCCTTTGCCGCTCTTCAAGTCATGCAAGCCAAGGGCTATGTCACTCGACAAAAAATGCCTGACAACAAAAAGCAAGTGAGAGTTTTTTTAACCCACACAGGCTTACAACTTAAAAATTCAATTGTGCCTCAAGCCGAGGCCATCAACGATCAAGCTTTGATGGGGATCGATCCCAAGGACATTCAGGCCACCCGTAGGACGTTGATTGCGATGGCTGACAACTTGAACCTCGAGTTGATGGGATCCGTTCATGAACGCGACTAAAGTCATCAAGATAGGGATCGTGGGTTTGGGTGCTGCGGCACAGGCCTTTTTACCTAGTTTTGACAAACATCCCATGGTTCAATTGGTGGCGGTTTGTGATCCCAATGGCGCTGTGAACGATCAGGTTCAGCTGCTTCAGGGCGTAACTTATTACGCCAGCTTGGAGGCGATGCTCCAAGGCCAAGCTGAGATGGATGCGGTCTATATCGCTACACCTACCGACCTGCATTTGAGCCATGCCTTGCAAGCCATGCAAGCGGGCAAACACGTTTTGGTCGAAAAGCCGATGGCCAACAGCTTGAGCGATGCTTTGAAAATGGTACAAGTTGCCAAGCAGATGGGGACCTTGCTGATGGTGGGGCATTCCCATAGTTATGACCGACCCATCTTGGAGATGAAAAAACTGATCGATTCTGGCGACCTGGGTGCCATTCAGATGGTCAACACCTGGTGCTACACCGACTGGATGTACAGACCTAGACGTGAAGAAGAACTGGACCATCGTCTTGGAGGTGGGGTGACTTATCGCCAAGGTGCCCATCAGTTTGACATCATCCGCTACCTGTGTTCGGGACTTGCTAGGAGCGTGAGGGCCAAGACCTTCAACATGGATCCCCAAAGGAGTGGCATTGGCGCACACTCAGTTTTCATTGATTTTGAGGGCGGGGCCAGTGCAACTGCGATCTACAACGGATACGCCGGTTTTTCAACCATGGACATGGGCTTTGATATTTCTGAATGGGGTTTTGAGGAGCCCTGGGGAGTTAGAAAGTGGCTGCAAAAACCCTTGAATGCCATGTCTGCAACTGAGGAGTTGAAAGCCAAAAGAGATCGTGCAAAGGGGGCCATTCCACACCAAGCACCTTTTCAGCCTTTTTTTGGTGTGACCTTGGTCAGTTGCGAGCTAGGTGACATTCGACAAACACCGCGTGGCTTGTTTGTCTGTAAGCGCAATTCTCGACAAGAGATGGTGCTCTCAACTGAGCTCAGCCCGCGTGACCTGGTGGTGCAAGAGCTTTACGACTCTTTGAGCCAAGGCGTCAAACCCGCCCACAGTGGAGAGTGGGGGGCTGCCAATTTAGAGATTTGTGAGGTGGCCATTGAGTCATCGCTTCAAAGAAAAGAGATCCCTCTGAGGCACCAAGTGAGCCTCTAGCCTGGCATGGGTGTGATGCTTGAAATATTGGCGCCTGTTTTCTCAAAATAAGCCTCCCAAAAATCCATCAAGCTGTCGGTTTGGAACTGGGGTGAATTAAAAAGAAGGTACAAATCGACTTGTACATTCTTCAGTTCGATGAAAGTTCGCCTTGCATAGTCACTTGATTCAAAATCTTCAACGCTTGGAAGTTTCTTGTACAAGCTCAGTTCTGGCGTGTTGTGCAACAAGTCTGAGACCAGCAACAAGTGTCTTTCGCCCTCCATGGGAAAGCGTTGAAAGGACTGAAGACTGACCATTTGCAGCATTTCAAAGATGGGCGAATACTTGGCCGACTGACTGCTCACCATCGCTTGCATTTGTTGCATCAGTGGGGTGATGAACTTTTTATTGTATTGTCGCTTGAGTTGCTTGATGTTAGCGGTGAGTTCGCTTTTGCCGTCACCCTTGCCCGGATTGCAAATCTCTACCAGAGGTTTGGAGGCCTCTTTGTAGTCTTCACCCATGACAAAGACGGAGATCAAATATCCTTCGGGAATTTTTCTCTCGACAAGGTCTTTTAGCAAAGTCTCCAATGCCGTTTTTTGTGTAAAGGTCATGGGATCGGTTTTGTCCACAAGCAACACGTAGTGGCCTTTGGGGCCTGTGACCGGACACAAGGTTTCTGGATCAAACCCTTCTGAGCGATGTGTAAATTGATAAAACAAGAAAGTCGCAATCATGGCGATCAAGATCAAAATCAGAGAGCCGTAGGCGAACTCACGTCTTCTTTTAGCTCTTTCTCGTCGACTAAGGCGTGCCATCAGTTGTACCTTTGTTGCAGAGGGTCGAGTTCGTCGATGGGCACAAAGACCAATTGATCAAGGTATTTTTGAAATGTTTGATGCAATTTGTTTCGAATGTCCTCTGATTGAGAGGTTAGGGTCTGCATCAATCGAGTGTGCAAGATGAGTTGCTGTTCATCTTGCTCAACCCAAGGGATTTCGAGTTTTTTCAAGATGGGCAAATGATCATAATACATGGGTCTGAGGCCATCGGTTCGGTGCATTTCATTTTCAGTCCTGAAGTGCTGGATGAGTAAAACCAATGCACGTTCCGAGTCACTTAAAATTTGTTCGTATTTGAGTTTAATGGTTTTTTTACGATCAATGAAATTTCTGTAATTTGAAATAGAGGATTTGGCTTTTTCAATCGATTTTTCCAAATCAAGCAAGGCGCTCAATTTGTACTCTTCAAGTTCTTGCCTCACTTCATCGAGTTCTTCAAAATAGTCGTTCAAGGCGGCCTCTGATTTTCTGGCCAAAGCGCCATAACCAGGATAGAGATCATCGATAAAGAGGCCGTCCATGAGGGCTCCAAACGCAAAGGACACGCTCACCGCGAACAACAGCCAAGAAAAAAGATCGGCAAATTCCAGCGGATTTTTTTTGAGTTCTATCAGAGCCATTTTGGCAGGCTCTAGAGACTCCATCACCAATTGGTCTCGGATATGAGCAATGGCAATGGCCATCGTGAACATGAAGAGGATGGTGAAAAAAAGTGCAATCAAACCAGCGACTTTTTGAGAGATCGTTCGGTGGTTGATCAGGCGAATGACACTTTTACCTAAAAAGAAGGACAAAAGCACATTGATCGCTGCCAGTGAGGCGGCGTAGGTAAAGCCACCAAGCAGTCCTGTACTCAATCCTTCAGAGAAAAACTCTGCGTTGAACAAAGCTTCAACCACAATCAAAAAGATCAGTAAGCAGTAACGCAGAAATTGACTTGAGCTGCTGGGGTACTCTGGCTCCCTTTGGAGATTGTTTTGCTCCTTGAATCTGTTTAACTCCCGCACTTTCTTTTGTGCGTTGCTGGCCAAGGACCGAATGAGTTGACTTTGTTCAGAGACCAATTGAGTGGCCTCACGTTCAAAATTGGTTTCTATGAGCCATACGTTTTGCAGATCAGGGAGTTCATTGAGTTGCGAAATTTCATTTTGAACACTTTGCATCTCCACCATGGTTTGATCGAACTTCTTTTGTCGATGTCGTTCGATGGCTTGAACAATTTGAGTCTCCGTGCTGCTCAGTGATTGTGATTGTGGATTGGGTAGATTCGAAGATGCCAATTGGCGTGCCGAATCAGAGACGCCCAAGCGTTCGTCCATATCGGATACATCCAGCACATCAGAATTGCTGGAGTATTGCTGAGATACCAAACTGGCTTTGGAGTGCCACAATGAGGAGACGTTTTTTTTCATCAAAAATGACTCATCAATAGGGGGGTGAACAATCGGAGGGCAAGAACGCTGTTTTGCTTAGGGCTCACAGGCCAAAAGCATCATTTTGTTGGCCACAGAGTCATGTGAAATGGGGTGCCAATTGCCTGCTTTAAGGCTTTTAAAGATGGGTTTACCTCCCGCCATGCTTTCTTTATGTGAAGTGAAAGCAAGGGTTCTTCTTTGTTGATCTTCACAATTGAACTCGTTGAGGACCTGGGTGGAGAGCACGCCCCTTTTGTTTCTGGACTTGAAGTCAGAGAGCGACCAGGCCGTTGGAAATTGCGCGTTTTTGGCCACTCGCTCATGGTCAATGTAGATCACCGCCAAGGGCGTTTCTTCGAGTTTTTCCCACTCGGCATTGGAGACAAGGGGTAGAACTACAAGCGCAGCGAATGAAAAGAATTTGTTCATATCAAAGCGAATTTTAAGGGCTAACCGTCAAAATGCGCTCAAAAACCCACGGGTCAAAGTGTCATTTGTGATTTTGGTGAGCCGTGGCGTTGCATTTTTGTTTTTTTGCTTGAACTTGGGGCGTTTAGGGCATTGGCCAAATAACCCGAGCTAGAGGTGTTTTGAAGGACGAGTCGATTTTTTGCGTCATTGAATTGCTTATACTGGCTTGAGCGGGATATGATCATCCATGCATGAGACAGGTGCTTTTCCACTCTAGGAGGATAAATGGAGAATATCGATGTCATGGTTTTGCGCTCTTTAAGGGATTGGCGGACCAAGGGACAAAGAGCCTTTTTGGCAACGGTGACCAGAACTTGGGGTTCTTCGCCTCGCCCCATTGGTTCTATCATGGCCATGTGTGAGACGGGTGCCGTGGTGGGGTCGGTCTCTGGCGGGTGCATTGAAGACGACTTGATTGCGCGGTTCACAAGTGCTTATGCCTCTGGCTCGAACCATCAAGCGCAAGTCAAAGAGCCTTTGGACGGTCAACCGCTCAGGCTCAAGTATGGCATCACGGCCGATGAGGCCCATCGTTTCGGGCTGCCTTGTGGTGGAACCTTGGAGCTGGTCATTGAATTCAACCCCAATGCGCAGTTGTTGGATAGCTTGATCGACGACCTAGAGCATGGGCAACTGGTGAGTCGGCAACTTGATTTGATGACCGCTGAAGTGGCGCTCAAGCAAGTCAGCTCCCCAAAGGATTTAGAGATCACAGATGCTCTTTTGATCAACACGTTTGGTCCTGAGTACAGAATGCTCATCATTGGCGCTGGGCAAATGTCAGAGTACTTGGCAACGATGGCCTTGTTCAATGGCTTTTCAGTGACGGTTTGTGATCCCAGAATTGAATACAAAGGATCATGGACCTTAAAAGGAGTTCAGCTGAGCTCTGAGATGCCAGATGATGTGGTGTTGTCTTTCAAGCCCGATCAGAGAAGTTGTGTGATCGCTCTCACGCATGATCCCAAGTTGGATGACTTGGCCTTGCTAGAGGCGCTCAAGAGCCAGGCTTTTTATATAGGTGCCATCGGTTCTCGTAAAAATAATCACTCGCGTCATGAAAGAATGATCGAGCACTTTGACCAATCCAAGGAAAGCCTTCTCAGGCTCAGAGGGCCCATAGGTCTGTACATTGGAAGTAAAACCCCTTCCGAAATCGCTGTCAGCATCATGGCTGAGGTTTTGGCCGTGAAGAACAAGGTGGTTTTGCCAAAAGAGATGGATGTGGCTCAAGCCAAGAGCAACCTATTTTGAGGTTTTATCGCTCAATGTGGCAACAACAATGAAGCGGTTTTGATGCCTAAAAACGTCAAGAACAAAGAGCCCAATAAATGCAAGCCACTGAGCAAAAGAGCTTTCAGGAATTGTTGGGTGACCAAAAACCCCATGACCTCAGCGCTGAAGGTAGAGAACGTGGTCAATGCACCTAAGAATCCCGTGATGAGCATGTTTCGCCAAATGGGTTCGAGGTGAGGAAGTGCTTGAAATAGACCAATCAAGAGGCCAATCAAATAAGCTCCAAGCCAGTTGACCATCAAGGTGCCAAGAGGGATCGCCAGCATGGGGTTGAGCCACAAACCGACCTGCCAGCGCATGAGTGCACCGATACAAGCCCCAAGACAAATGGCAAACACATCGTACATAAAACTGCTGACCTGTTACTGAACGTCATCAAAAACTTGAGTTTAACGGCAAATGGTGCAGGCCAAGGAATGAAAAGCCCAGTTCATGCATTAAAAAGATAATCGACCATTATCTTTTTTTGATGGGCTTTCTATTAAGCAGGTAAATAAAATCATAATCGCATTCACATGATGTTGGATTATTGAGTAAGAGGGGTATATTCAATGGATTAATTGCCCGATAATCATTTTTTGATTATATTATTATATTGGCTATATAATCATTTCTAAATAACATTTATAAAGGCACTTGAACCATGAGCACTCCATCCATTGCATCTCAACTGGCCAAGCTTAGAAAAGAGAGACAAGCCATCGAGAAAAAAGAAAAGGCCTTGCTCTCCAAAACCAACGACCAAGCTGTGGCGCAAATCAAGGCCATCATGAAAGAGAGTGGCTTGTCGGTGGATGATTTGCTGGCTGCCTTGAAGGTGAGCAAGGTTCAAAAAATCAAAAAAGTGTCCGAGCCCAAGGCCAGCACAGGTGTCAAAGCGGGATTCAAAGTGCCCATCAAGTACAGGCACCCGACCCATCAAGGTTTGGAGTGGACTGGGAGAGGAAAAACACCGGTTTGGATCCAAGAGCTCAAAGACAGCGGACAACTTGAGCAAGCTTTGGTCTCTTGAATCGCTAAGTCGCTAAGTCGCTAAGTCGCTTAATCGATAACTGTGCGTTCATTGAGGGTTTGCCATCAAATGGTCAACGTATTGACTCACACCGTCTTGCACATTCGTAAAGTGGTGTTCGCAGCCGCTTTGTCTCAAAAGATGCAAATCTGCTTGTGTGAAACATTGGTATTTACCCACCAAAGAGCTTGGGAATTCAATGTATTCAATCAATCCCTGATCGACCGCACCCTTGAGCGTTAAAGGGGGTTGGGATTGGTGTCGTAGGTGAGCGTTCACCACAGACAGAGCCACATCGTTAAAAGGCTGAGCCCGGCCTGAGCCGAGATTAAAAATACCTGATTTTTCTGGATGGTCAAAGAACCACATTTTGACCGCGACCAAATCTTTGATCCAGATAAAGTCTCTCCTTTGTTCTCCGCTTTCATAGCCACCGTAAGGTCCAAAAAGTTTCACCACCCCACTCTCTTTGAATTGAAAATGTTGGTGGTAGGCCACACTGGCCATGCGGGCTTTGTGCTGTTCGTGCGGTCCGTAGACATTGAAATATCGAAAACCTGCGACTTGGACACTTTGTTGGTCCCATTGTGGTGAGCAGTGACTTCGCACCACCTGGTCGAAGAGCAATTTGGAATAACCGTAGACGTTCAAAGGCCGTTCGTTTTCGGGGGTTTCAGCAAAGGCGTTGCTGCCCCCATAGGTTGCGGCAGAAGATGCATACAAAAGTCGTGTCCCTTGAGACTGCGAGGCCAGCAACAAGTCCCTAGAGGTTTGGTAGTTGTTTTGCATCATGTAATGGCCGTTGTGTTCCATGGTGTCGCTACAGGCGCCTTCGTGAAACACGGCTTCAACTTGCCCAAATCCTTTTTCTGAAAACCGTTGATAAAAGACTTGCTTGTCCAAGTAGTCAGAGATCTTCAAGGAGCTCAAGTTTTTGAATTTTTCTCCTTTGGTCAAATTATCAACAGCGATGATGTCTGTGAAGCCTCGGGCATTGAGTGCTTGAATGATGTTGGAGCCAATGAAGCCGGCTGCGCCTGTCACGATGATTCTCATGCAATTAGTTCCTCAAAACTCAGTGATGCAGTCCCAAATTTACCCACCACAATGCCACCGGCTTTGTTGGCCCACGGCAAGGCTTCGCGAATCGAAAAGCCACAAGCCATGAGGCTTGCTAGTGTCGCAATGACGGTGTCTCCCGCGCCTGTCACGTCAAAGACCTCACGCGCTTGTGCTTTGACGTGGTAGTCGCCTTGCTTATCGAATAGACTCATGCCTTCTTCACTTCGAGTCACCAAGACCGCGTCTAGGCTGAGGGCTTGTCTGAGGTTTTGGGCTTTGGCTTGGAGCTCCTCTTCGCTGCGCCACACGCCTACCACCTCTTGCATTTCGCTTTTGTTGGGTGTGATGACGCTCGCGCCCTTGTATTTAGAGTAATCCGTGCCTTTGGGGTCGACCAAAATAGGGCATTTCGCAAGCGTTGCTTGCTCGATCATGTCTTTCACGTGGGCAAGACCCCCTTTGCCATAATCGGAGAACAACACAGCTTGATGGGTCTTGACCAGTTGAGCAAAGCGTTCGGTTTGAGAGGCCAATATCTCCTTTTGAGGCTTGGCCTCAAAGTCGGCTCTCAAGAGTTGTTGTTGACGCCCAATGATTCTGAGTTTGACCGTGGTTTTAAGGTCCGCATCTCTACCCAAAAAGGGCTCGATACCGGTGTTCAACAAAATCGCTTCCAATTTCTGACTGGCCTCATCTTCTCCCACGACGCTCAAAAGAGAGGCTTTGGCCCCTAGGCTAAAGACATTGAAGGCCACATTGGCGCTGCCCCCCAGTCGATCCTCTTCGCGTTGAATTCGAACCACCGGCACGGGTGCTTCAGGGCTGATGCGTTCAACGTCTCCATACCAGTATCGATCCAGCATGACATCGCCCACCACCAGAACGCGAGCCTTAGAAAATGTTGGATGATCAATGGTTTTCATAATTCTTCCACTCTAAGATTGGGATAACTGTCCCAGGCTTGACACCCAGGACATTGCCAAAAATGTTTTTGAGCTTCAAATCCGCAAGCGGCGCACCGATAGCGCTTGAGAGGTGCCGTGGCCCTGAGCAAGGCTTTGCCAAGTGATGCGCGATGTTCTTCGTGTTCAATTCTCTCATGCTCAAGCCACCAAGAGGCCACCAAAAGAGAGGGGTCCCTTTGCAGGTGTTGACTCAAGAGGTTTTGAGCCTCGATGGGGGAGGGTTGAAGTCCAGCCAAAGCTTTAAGAACATCAACGGAGGCATGCATGTCATAGGCCTCTTTCAACAAGGCTTGGACCTCCTCTTGTTGACCTAAAGCCAAGGACCAAGCGACCATCTCTTCACAAACAAGTGGCAAGGCTTGGGGGAGTTGAGAAACAAGTGCCAATAAAGTTGTCAAAGCTTCTTGGGTGTTGCCAAGTTGATGCTCCAGTTGAGCCAAGGCAATGCTCGCCCTGGCACTTTGCGGAGCCATCAAAATAGCTTTTCCAAGCAAAGTCTTGGCTTGATTTGCTTGGATGGACTCTAGTTTTTGTGCTGAGCTCAACAGTTGATCGACTTGTTCGCACAAATAATGTGCTTGCCTGGTTTTGAATTCGCCAAGTCCGGCGTGATCGAGTTCTTGGGCCATTTGTTGGGCTTGTTGCCAGTCACGGGTGCGCTCAAAGATGCTCAGCAAAGCCAGTTGAGCTTGAACTTCAAAGGGCGTTTGTAGAAGCTTTCTGTAGCTTTCTTCTGCGCGGTCCAACAAGCCGGCTTTGAGGTAATCCATGGCCAAAGCCAATTGAGCCCGTTGGTGCTCCTTAGGCGACAAGTCATCTCTTGCCAGCAAATGTTGATGAACTCGAACGGATCTCTCAAATTCCCCGCGTCGACGAAATAAGCTGCCCAGCGCAAAATGCAGCTCTGAGGTGTCCGGGTCTTGCTGGACCGCTTGGATGAACGCATCGATGGCTTGATCTTGTTGTTCATTCAAAAGATAGTTCAAGCCTTTGAAATAGGCCTTTGGATTTTGACGGTTTTCAAACCGAAGTTGCCTCAGATCCATTCTCGAGGCTAGCCACCCCAACACAAATGCCAAGGGCAATCCTAGCAAGATCCAACCCAAGTCAAACTCCATGAGGCGCTCCTGTTGGAGAGCCAGGATCGCTCGGGCGAGGGTAAAGTTTTGCGCTTGAAGTGGTTTCGCTCAAAGGCGCAAGAAGCGGCGCTTTGGCGTGCTGGCTTGAATGTTGATGTGTTGCATGAACATCTTGTATGTTCTTGAGCGCTTTTCGGTGTCGCCACCATTTTGGCAGCATGCCTAAAACCCCTGTGATCAGACCCAACGTGAACACGCCCAAGACCATCAGCACAAGTGGCCCCGTCCATTGGGTGCCAAAAAAGAAATGCAAGGTGACATCCCCTGGATTGTTCAAGGCAAAGGCAAAGAGAGTAAAAAATATGGCCACTTTGAGGGACCATTGAAAGAGTTGAAGGATCTTTTTCACGTCACGCACTCCTGCTTCATCTAAAACCATTCTAAATGGACAATGAACGCCAAAAGGCGACCCATGAAGAAAATAGCGGTAAGGGCAATTTAGGAAAAGATCAGCGCTTATTTTTTGGGCGAATGATCCACAGCCTCGCGCAGTGCTTTGCCTGGTTTGAAGTGTGGCACACGCTTTTCAGGGATTGAGACACTCTCTCCTGATCGAGGGTTGCGTCCGATACGAGGGGCACGGCGGTTGATGGTGAAGGTGCCAAAGCCACGTAATTCAATTCGGTGACCTTTGATCAAGGCCTCGCTCATGGCATCAAGCAAAGTCTTGACCGCGGACTCTGCGTCGGTATGGGTGAGTTGCGAGAATTTTGAAGCCAACTCGCTGACCAAATCACTGCGCGTCATGATGATTGTGTAAGCGAATTGAAAAAGAGCCCGCAGACACCCAGGGCTTTGCAGATGTCACCTTTGAAGGGGTGCAATGAAGTCTTGGATGTCATAAGGGCTCTTGTTTCGATCAACGTTTAATTGTTGTCCAACTTGGCTCTGAGCAAAGCACCCAAGCTTGTTGTTCCAGCGTTTTCTTTGCTGGATTGTTGAGTGAGGGTGGCCATGGCTTCTTGCTGGTCAGCTGCATCTTTGGCTTTGATGGAGAGCTGAATGTTGCGAGTTTTTCTGTCCACATTGACAACAACGGCCGTGACTTCATCGCCTTCTTTGAGCACGCTTCGCGCATCTTCAATGCGTTCACGTGAAATCTCACTGACTCTCAAGTAGCCCATGATGTCTTCGCCGAGTTCGATTTCAGCACCTTTAGCGTCAACCGTTTTCACCTTACCCGTGACGGTTTGGCCTTTGTCATTGACGGACACAAAAGCGGTGAAAGGATCTGCATCGAGCTGTTTGATGCCAAGGGAGATGCGCTCGCGCTCAACATCCACTGCCAACACCACGGCCTCAACTTCTTGACCCTTCTTGTAATTTCTAACCGCGACTTCGCCGGTTTCGTTCCAAGACAAGTCGGAGAGGTGAACCAATCCATCGATGCCAGCGGCCAAGCCCACGAACACGCCAAAATCAGTGATGGACTTGATGGGACCCTTGACCTTGTCGCCACGCTTGGTCAACTCAGCAAATTCTTGCCAAGGGTTGGCCTTGCATTGCTTCATGCCCAAAGAAATGCGACGCTTGTCTTCATCAATCTCAAGGACCATCACCTCAACTTCGTCGCCTAAAGCCACGATCTTGTTGGGCGCAACGTTTTTATTGGTCCAGTCCATTTCAGAGACGTGCACCAATCCTTCAATGCCTGGCTCGAGTTCAACAAAGGCACCGTAATCAGCAATGTTGGTGATTTTGCCAAACATGCGTGTGCTTTGTGGGTAGCGGCGGCCAACACCCATCCATGGATCGTCGCCCATTTGTTTCAAGCCCAAAGATACACGGTTCTTGTCGGTGTCGAACTTCAAAATCTTAGCGGTGATCTCTTGTCCAGCTTGGACCACTTCGCTTGGATGGCGAACACGTCTCCAAGCCATATCGGTGATGTGCAGCAAACCATCAATGCCACCCAAGTCAACGAAGGCACCATATTCCGTGATGTTTTTCACCACACCATGCACCACAGAACCCTCTCTGAGAGTTTCCATGAGTTTTGCGCGCTCTTCGCCCATGGAGGCTTCAACCACAGCGCGGCGACTCAAGACGACGTTGTTGCGTTTTCTGTCCAATTTGATGACCTTGAACTCCATCGTCTTGTTCTCATACGGAGACAAGTCCTTGATGGGGCGTGTGTCAATCAAGGAGCCTGGTAAGAAGGCGCGGATGCCGTTGACCAACACGGTCAAGCCACCTTTGACTTTGCCACTGGTCGCACCCGTCACAAATTCGCCGGACTCGAGAGCTTTTTCTAGGGACAGCCATGAAGCCAAACGCTTGGCAATGTCACGGCTGAGAATGGTGTCACCGTAGCCATTTTCTACGCTACCGATTGCAACAGAGACAAAGTCTCCAGCTTGGACTTCAATTTCACCTTGATCGTTTTTGAATTCTTCAATTGGCACATAGGCCTCGGACTTTAAGCCCGCATTGACCACCACGTGGTTGTGTTCGACACGAATGACTTCAGCGGTGATGACTTCACCGGTGCGCATTTCAGAGCGTTTGAGGGATTCTTCAAACAGGGCTGCAAAAGATTCTGACATTGATAACTTCCTTGGAACTCAAGCAAAGACAAGACATCTATGCAGACCCAAGGGGACTGCAAACATATTCAAGTCGGATGGATCGAGTTTGAATTGCGGTAAACCGCGGGTTAAATTTTAAAAATCCGATTCACCAATGTGCATGCTGCACGACAAGGGGTCAACCGGTCCGAACCCATCGCTTGAACGTTCAAGCGATGTTTTTGCTTTGCCACCAGTTCAAGACCCAATCGACAGATTGTTCAATCGATAAGTCAGAGTTGTCCAATAGCAAGGCATCTGCTGCGGGTTTCAAGGGCGCGACCAAGCGAGTCATGTCTCGCTCATCTCGAGCCTTCAAATCTTCATACAGGGTGTCGATGTTAGCAGTAATTCCCATAGAAATCAATTGCTTATGTCTTCTTTTTGCACGCGTCATGGCGTCTGCAGTCAGGTAGATCTTTAACTTTGAGCCAGGAAAGATGACGCTTGCCATGTCCCGTCCATCAGCGACCAAGCCAGGTAGGCACTTGAAACTGCGCTGTAAATCGATCAATGCGGCTCTTAGCAAGGGCATGGCCGATACTTTTGAAGCATTCATTCCCACCTCTTCACTTCGAATGAGTTGACTGATTTCTCTGTCATCGATAAAGATCGATGAACCTTCAAAACGAAGTGAGAGCTTACTAACCAAGTCGACGATGGCGCTTTCTTGGGTCAATGTCAGTTCGATGCCGTGTTCAGTGGCCAAAAAAGCGCTGAGTCTGTAAAGTGCACCAGAGTCCAAGTAATGAAAGCCCAAACGTTCAGCTACCTTTGAGGCCAGGGTGCCTTTGCCAGAGGCCGTGGGGCCGTCAATGCAAATGACGGGGATGACGTCGCCTTGGGTCTGAACCAAGCTGAACAGGGTTTCAAAATAATTGGGAAAAGTCTTGCCCACGCACCTAGGGTCTTCGATGCGAATGGTCTTGGCGTTGGGGTTGAACGCGGCCAGAGAAAAGCACATGGCCATTCGGTGGTCATCGTAGGTATGGACACTGGCAGCGCGCCATTGCGAGGCCTGGATGGGTTGGATGCGAAGCCAGTCGGGTCCTTCTTCAACCGCAGCGCCTAATTTTCGGCACTCCTTGGCCATGGCGCTGATGCGGTCGGTTTCTTTCACGCGCCAACTGCCGATGTTTCTCAGATGGGTCTCTCCCTTGGCAAACAAAGCCATCATGACCAAAGTCATGGCTGCATCTGGGATGTGGTTGCAATCCAAGTCGATGCCTAGCAGCTGTCTTTGGTTGGCTTTGATTTCCAGGTGTTGGGGACCCATGGTGATTTGTGCGCCCATGAGCCTTGCCGCTTCCACAAAACGGATGTCGCCTTGTATAGAGTGCGCTCCAATGCCTTGGATCTTGAGCACCTCTGTGCCTTCAGACAAGGCGGCGGCTGCGATGAAATAGCTGGCCGATGAGGCATCGGACTCAATGTGAATTGCACCTGGAGAGATGTATTTGGAGCCCTTGGTGATGGTGAACGTGCGCCACTCATCTCGCTCGACCTGAACGCCAAATTGAGCCAATAAATTGAGGGTGATTTCGATGTAGGGTTTGGAGATCAACTCACCCACAACCTCAATGTGAATGTCCGAGTCCTGGCTGACCAGGGGAAGGGCCAACAGCAAAGCCGTCAAAAATTGACTTGAAACGTCTCCCCTGACCTTGATGGGGCCGTTGATCTTGATGTTTGATCTTTGCAGCCTCAGAGGAGGAAATCCAGGTTCTTGCAAGTACTCAATGCGCGCTCCTATTTGCTCCAACGCCGAGACCAGGTCTTTGATGGGTCGCTCATACAT
>JBAXNB010000043.1:0-14980 GCA_037134015.1 Betaproteobacteria bacterium
CAACTTTTTTTGCCGCGGGCTTTTTAGCCGCTGGTTTTTTTGCAGTTGCCATAACTTATCTCCTAGATCAAGATTAAAGATCGTTGAGTAAAAAAACACTCCGAGCTACTGTTGAGCATAGAGCGATTCAGGGTGTTGGACCCGGGTCCAGCACCTTGAACAGGGTGAGTACCACTCAAAAAAGCCACTTTGTTAAAAAGTGCAAGATAAGAGGTGTACAAATTGGAATGCATGAGGAAAAAGTATTGGGTTCAGTCCCAAGACAAAGTACCGCCTGTTTGGTACTCAATCACACGGGTTTCAAAGAAGTTTCTTTCCTTTTTGAGATCAATCATTTCACTCATCCAAGGGAAAGGATTTTCTTCATGGGGAAACAAGGTCTCCAGGCCAATTTGTTGCGCGCGACGGTTGGCAATGTAGCGCAAATAGCCTTTGAACATGGATGCATTCATGCCAAGAACGCCTCTTGGCATGGTGTCTTCTGCGTACCTGTACTCAAGCTCAACCGCTTTAGCAAACAGTTCAGTGATCTCAGCCTTGAACTGATTGGTCCAAAGATGCGGGTTTTCAAGTTTGATCTGATTGATCAAATCAATGCCAAAATTGCAGTGCATGGACTCATCGCGCAAGATGTACTGGTACTGCTCAGCGGCACCGGTCATTTTGTTTTGACGTCCCAAGGCCAAAATCTGTGTGAAGCCTACATAAAAGAAGAGGCCCTCCATCAAGCATGCAAAGACGATCAACGACTTCAGCAAGGTCTGATCGGTCTCGGGTGTACCGGTGTGAAAGTTGGGATCCATGATCGCCTGGATGTAGGGAATCAAGAACTCATCTTTGTCACGAATGGAGGAGACTTCGTTGTAGGCGTTGAAGATTTCGCTTTCATCCAAACCCAATGACTCCACAATGTATTGGTAGGCGTGTGTATGAATGGCTTCTTCAAAGGCCTGGCGCAACAAAAACTGACGACACTCCGGTGCAGTGATGTGGCGATAGGTGCCAAGCACAATGTTGTTGGCAGCCAAGGAGTCTGCGGTGACAAAAAACCCCAAGTTTCTTTTAACGATGCGTCTCTCGTCTTCGGTCAAACCGTTGGGATCTTTCCAAAGCGCGATGTCACGCGTCATGTTGATCTCTTGAGGCATCCAATGGTTGGCGCAGGTCGAGAGGTACTTCTCCCAAGCCCATTTGTACTTGAAAGGCACCAGTTGATTGACGTCGGTTTGGCCATTGATGATGCGCTTATCAGCCGCATTGATGCGTTTGCCAGAGAGGGTTGCTTTGGGCAGTGCTGGAGCAACACTTGGAGCAACTGCAGCGGGGATGACTGCACCGTCGTTGAGCGTTCTGCTGCTCACTTCAGTTGGGCTTGAAGGTGGGAAATCCAAGTGGCTCGTGGAGTCACTTAAGTGTTGTGTTGGCGATGTAGGTGTAACTTCTTCTTCCCAGGTCAGCATATTTTTTTCCAATGTTCGAATTATCAGCGCAACGCATTGATTTGAAAAGAGTTCAAACCCGATGTGATGCAAGAGTGTTGTTCCATAGCATCGACTCTGTGCAAGAGAGGTGATGCGGTTGAAAGCTTTGAGTTCGTCAAATTTATCAAATTAACACAAATCAAAGGTGAGAAAATCTAATTGCATTGATCAAGTAAATCTTTTCACCTTTGATTCATGCTTGTTTTTTTCAAAAGAAGATTCAAAAAAAACAGCATGAACCCGAGGTGTTCAGCGCAAATGCTGAACTTTTATTGGCACGATTCGCAAGTAGGATCGTCAACCCCACAGAAACGAATGTCGGTTGCCGGGGAATCAGAGAGTTGAATTTGTTGAGCCCTGGCTTGTGCCGCTGCAATTTCTAGCGCTGAAACAGCGGCTCGATTGGCGCTTGGCGATGGACTTGCTGCACTCATAGCGCTGGTTTGTCCGCCAGAAGATACAGCGTTCAGTTGTCCAGAGGTGACGGTGGACTTCTCAACATGGGTCGCACTCATGGTTCTCAAGTAGTAAGTCGTTTTGAGGCCGCGCACCCAAGCCAGTTTGTAGGTGTCATCGAGTTTTTTGCCTGATGCACCAGACATGTAAATGTTCAAGGACTGAGCTTGATCGATCCATTTTTGGCGACGCGAACCAGCCTCGACAATCCACTCTGGCTCCACTTCGAACGCAGTGGCGTACAAAGATTTGAGCTCTGGGGGGACTCGGTCGATGGGTTTCAAAGAGCCGTCGAAGTGTTTGAGGTCCATGACCATGACCTCATCCCACAGCCCTAAGCGTTTCAAGTCCCTGACCAAGTAGCTGTTGATGATGGTGAATTCACCTGATAAATTGGACTTCACTGATAAATTACCAAAGCAAGGCTCAATGCATGCGTCCACACCAATGATGTTGGAGATGGTGGCTGTGGGTGCAATGGCAATGCAGTTGGAGTTTCGCATACCGTCTTTGGAAATTTTCTTTCTAAGCGCATCCCAATCCAAGCTGATCGAGCGGTCCACCTCAACATAACCGCCTCTTTCCTTGGCCAAAAGGTCAATGCTGTCATAGGGCAAGATACCGCGGTCCCACAAGGAGCCTTTGTAACTGGAGTACTTGCCACGCTCTTTGGCCAAGTCGGAAGACGCCATGTAGGCAAAGTAACAAACGGCTTCCATGGAGCGGTCGGCGAACTCGACGGCTTCTTGTGAACCATATGGAATACGCAGCGTGTACAAGCAGTCTTGAAAGGCCATGATGCCAAGACCAACAGGACGGTGGCGCATGTTGGAGTCCCGTGCTTTTTTCACAGCGTAGTAATTGATGTCGATCACGTTGTCCAACATCCGCATGGCAATGGAGATCGTCTTTTTGAGCTTGTCGTGATCGATTTGTCCGTCCTTCAAGTGGCGCAGCAAATTGACTGAGCCCAAGTTACAAACGGCAGTCTCTGTGTCACTGGTGTTCAGGGTGATCTCGGTGCACAAGTTGGACGAATGAATCACGCCCGCGTGTTGTTGGGGCGAGCGCACGTTACAGGCGTCTTTGAAGGTGATCCAAGGATGACCCGTCTCAAACAGCATGGTGAGCATCTTTCTCCAAAGATCTGCTGCTTGGATGGTTTTGGAGGGTGAGATTTCTCCTTTTTTTGCTCTCGCTTCGTAGGCTAGATAAGCTTTTTCAAAGGGTTGCCCAAAAAGCTCATGCAAATCAGGCACTTGGTCTGGGGTGAAAAGTGTCCATTCGCCTTTTTCCATGACGCGTTTCATGAAAAGGTCAGGAATCCAGTTGGAGGTGTTCATGTCGTGAGTTCTGCGACGGTCGTCCCCGGTGTTTTTTCTGAGCTCCAAGAACTCTTCAATGTCCAAGTGCCAAGTCTCTAAGTAGGTGCACACTGCACCTTTTCGCTTGCCGCCTTGGTTCACAGCAACTGCGGTGTCATTGACCACCTTGAGGAAAGGCACCACGCCTTGTGATTCGCCATTGGTGCCTTTGATGTGGCTGCCCAGGGCACGTACGCGTGTCCAGTCGTTGCCCAGTCCGCCCGCAAATTTAGAGAGCAAAGCATTTTCTTTGATCGACTCGTAGATGCCGTCCAGGTCATCAGGGACGGTGGTCAGGTAGCAGCTCGAGAGTTGTGAGCGAAGTGAACCACTGTTAAAGAGCGTGGGCGTGCTGGACATGAAATCAAACGAAGAGAGGACCTCGTAGAACTCAATGGCTCGGGCATCGCGATCGATCTCATTGAGCGAGAGGCCCATGGCCACTCGCATGAAGAAGGCTTGTGGCAACTCGATGCGTTGCTTTTTCACATGCAAAAAGTAGCGGTCATAGAGCGTTTGCAGACCTAAATAATCAAACTGCAAATCCCGCTCAGCTTTGAGCGCCTCGCCCAAACGAGCCAAATCAAATTGTCCCAAGCGTTCATCGAGCAAGTCATTGTCAATGCCTTTTTTGATGAATTTGGGGAAGTAATCGATGTAGTGCTGACCCATTTCTTTGGGTTGAGCTTCAAAGCCCAAAACTTCCTTGGCAATGGTGTGCATCAACAACCTTGCTGTGGCGAAGGTGTAGTCAGGATCCTTTTCGATCAAAGTGCGGGTGGCCAAAATGGCAGCCTTGAAGACCTCTTCTAAGGGAACACCTTCGTACAAATTGCGAAGGGTCTCGTTCAAAATGGGCTCGGCCTTGACGTCTGCACTCAAGCCCTCACAACACGTCTCGATCAAGGCGCGCAAATGGTTCAAGTTCAAGGGAATTTTTTCGCCTTGATCGATCACCATGATGACGGCGTTGTCGTCAGGCTTGTTTTCTGCTGTCAAAGCTGAGCGTTCCTGTGTCCGGCGCTCACGGTACAAGACATAAGAGCGGGCAACCTCATGATGGGAGCCACGCATGAGGCTCAGTTCGACCTGGTCTTGCACATCTTCAATATGAAAGGTACCACCGCCTGGGCGTGAGCGCACCAAGGCTTTGACCACACTTTGAGTGAGGGCATCTACCGTTTCACGAACACTTGCCGAAGCCGCACCTTGGGTGCCGTGAACCGCCAAAAAGGCTTTCATCGTGGCAACCGTGATTTTGGCGGGTTCAAACGGCACCACTGCGCCGTTTCTTCGAATGATCTGATAGTTGGCCAAGGCGGAGTGCTGGATGGGTGCGCTTCGGTCTTGTGGACTTTGACCCAGTTGGCCAGCGGGGGCAAGTGGGCTCGAAGTAGCGACAGTGTGCATAAGGGATCGTTTCCTATGAAGACAATATGAAAAAAAGAGGTGTTTGGGAGAATTGTTTGCGGGGCAAGTCGCCTTCAATTTGATGACAAATTGACATAAAAGAATTCCAAGACCACACTATATATGGTGTTTGAAATGTTTTCAACACACTAGTAATAGTGTTTTCACGGGAAATTGTGGGTTTTAAGCCGATTCATAAAGCTGAATAAAAACCTATACTTACGGCCGTTACTTTGAAACTCGCATGAATCCTTTAGATCCGCGTAAAAAGCCACAAAATACATAGTGATCAAGGGATTTATGCCTTGAAAATGGCTTGAACATTGAGTTTCTGTGATGTTGAGCTTTTGTGAGGGGTGGGTCAAAGCTCAAAAAACTAATTTAAAAATAAATTTTTATTTGTTAAAAACTGGAAACAAATCTTTGGAAAGGCCCAAAGAATGGCGCAAAACATCCCATAAAAAGCCTGATCCTGGGTCTTTTTTGCGTCCAGGCGCAATGTGCTCGTGTCCTGCAAAGTGCGCTATGGGGTAGTTTTGCAAGAGACTGGCGCACAAACTGCTAAGGGTTTCGTATTGTTCAGCTTCAAAAGTCTCGCCTTCAAGGCCTTCAAGTTCAATGCCAATGGAGTCATCGTTGCAGCCATCGCGCCCACGGTAATGAGAAGCGCCAGCGTGCCAGGCCCGGTCGTTGCAGCTCACCAGTTGAACCAATTCTCCTTGCCGGCGAATAAAAAAATGGGCCGAAACTTTCAAGTCCTTGATGGTCTCTAAGTAAGGGTGATGCAGGCTCAATGCTTGACCGCTTAAGAAGTCGGTGACCGTATCCCCGCCATAGATGCCAGGCGGCAAGCTGATGGAGTGCAGGACCACCAAGTCGATCTTGGCGTCTTGTGGCCTGGCATTGAAGTGAGGAGAGTCAATGCGCTTGGCAAAGCTGTACCATCCATTGACCCATAAAGGACGCTTGATCTCTTGGCTTGGCTTGGGGGTCATGTTCACAGCAGCTTGGGGTTCCAAATCAACTCAGTGGTGCTTGGCGCACTGGTATTGATCTTTGGCGCCCAGCACCAATTGGGCCTTGGGCACGTGCACACCACAAATGGAGCATGCGATCAGTTCGTCCACTTGTCCTGGGCTTGGAGACGCATGAAAACTTTCGGGCTTGTCGTTGCTGCCTGGTTTGCCCGGCCCTTGCTTGAACAAGCCGTCTTTTAGAGCATCGCTTTTGTTTTTATTTTTTTTCCAAAGTATAAAAAGCACGATGACCAGGAGCAAAACAAAGAGTTTCATGGCCGCTTTAAGGTGTCAAGGTTGGGGGGTAGGCATGCAGCGGGGGTGATCGGTTCAGCGGTTCAAAATCACTTCGCGGACAAAATGGGAACCTGCATAGGCCAGAAACAACAAGCCCGATCCTAAATAAATCACGCGAATGGCTTTTTGACCTCTCCAGCCGTGCTGGTACCTGGCCAAGAGCAACAGTGCAAAGGTGATCCAAGCCAACACCGACAAAACGCTTTTGTGGTCCCAACGCCATGCGTGTCCCGCGCCAAAAAGAGACTCCCCAAACAAGAAGCCGGCTAGCAAGGTCGAGGTGAGCAAGACAAAGCCTGAAATGACAAATCGATAGGTCAGTCTTTCAAGGGTCAACAAGGGCAAGCCTGCACTGGGCTGTGCGGCTTGTCGCATCAGTTTTTCAGAGTGGGACAAGATCAAGGCATGAACCACGGCCGCACCAAAAAGCCCATACGAGGCCATTCCTAGCGCCCAGTGCAGGGGCAACCAGGCAGAGGCGTTGAGTTTCAAAGTTTGTCCAGGGAAGTAAACGGACAACACCACCGTCAGCAAGCCAACGCATGCCACCCCCCAACGCACGCGACTCTGAGGAAACCAATGTCTTTCAAGCGCGTAGCAAGTAAAAATCAGCCAAGCCGTTGCCGATAAGGCTGGTGCGAAACCAAAGCGTGGCCCGTTTTCATCCATGTCGATCAAGGTGGACAACACGTTCAAGCCATGCAGGCTCCAAAGTACGACAATCCAGCCTAGGACGAGTGGGCCTTTGAGCTTGCCTCCCAAAAAGGCGTAGATGAGGTAAAGTGGCACCAAACAAACCGCGCTGTAAAAGCTAAAGCTTGAAATGTGAGTGAAGTCACTGGTTAAAATCATGTTGTAAGTTTAGCGTTTTGTGCGCACTTTGACCATTCATTGATTCAAAAAAACAGGCATCGCTGACAGCGGTGAGTAGGTATGGCGTCAGTTTTAACAGAAAAATTATCCTCTCTGGTCAAAACCATCAGCGGGCAAGCTCGAATCACCGAGAGCAATGTGGCCGATATGTTGCGAGAAATTCGGCTGGCTTTGTTGGAGGCCGATGTGGCCTTGCCGGTGGTGAGGGATTTCTTGGCGAGAGTGAAAGACAAGGCCCTGGGTCAAGAGGTCTTGGGCTCCTTAAAGCCTGGACAAACTTTGGTGGCCATTGTCCAAGACGAACTCGCCAAAACCATGGGCGAAGGTGTAGAGGATTTGAACTTGGCGGCCCAACCTCCGGCCGTGATTTTGATGGCAGGACTTCAAGGTGCGGGTAAAACAACCAGCACTGCAAAATTGGCCAAGTACTTGGTCACCAAGAGAAAGAAAAAAGTGCTGACCGTTTCTGCTGACGTGTACCGGCCCGCTGCGATTGAGCAGCTCAAAGCGGTGACGGCACAAGCCGGTGCAGAATGGTTTGCCTCCGATGCGGGTCAAAAGCCTTTGGACATCGTTGCTGGCGCTTTGGATTATGCCAAGCGTCATTTCATGGACGTGCTCTTGGTGGACACGGCGGGACGCTTAGCGATTGATGAGGTGCTCATGCAAGAGATTCGCTCGCTGCATGCGTTCCTCCATCCAATCGAGACCTTGTTTGTGGTCGATGCCATGCAAGGACAAGACGCCATCAATACTGCCAAGGCGTTCAAAGACGCTTTGCCTCTCACGGGCATTGTGCTCACCAAAATTGATGGCGACTCACGCGGTGGAGCGGCCCTGTCCGTTCGGATGGTGACTGGCGCGCCGATTAAATTTGCTGGAACCAGCGAAAAGATCGATGGCTTGGAGCTCTTTGACGCTCAAAGGCATGCGGGTCGAGTGTTGGGCATGGGGGACATTGTTGCCTTGGTGGAGCAAGTCACGGCTGGCGTTGACATCAAGGCCGCAGAGAAATTGGCCAACAAAATCAAAAGCGGCGACGGTTTTGATCTGAATGACTTTTTGGCTCAAATTCAGCAAATGAAACAAATGGGCGGCTTGGGCAGTTTGATGGACAAGTTGCCTAGTCAAATGACCGACAAAGCCAAACATTTGGATTTGGACAAGGTCGAGAAAGACTTGGCCAAAAAACAAGGCATCGTTCACAGCATGACACCAAGGGAGCGCTTAAAGCCGGAGATCATCAAGGCCACCAGAAAGAGAAGAATTGCAGCCGGTGCTGGCGTTCAAGTGCAAGAGGTCAATCGTTTGCTCAATGAATTCACTCAAATGCAAGAGATGATGAAAAAGATGAGGGGCGGCGGACTCATGAAAATGATGAAGCGCCTAGGCGGCATGAAAGGCATGGGCGGCGGAGGCTTTCCAGGCATGATGCGCTAGCACCTCTTTCAAGCCCCGGGCTTATTCGGCGATGAGCAACTCGCCTCTCAAAGAGTGAGCAAACGCTTGGGTGATTTTGAGATCCAGGACCTCACCGATCAAACGAGCGCCTTGCGCGCCGACTGCGAAATTCACCACGCGGTTGCAGGGTGTGCGTGCCATGAGTTCATTGGCGTCTTTCTTCGAGGGGCCTTCCACCAAGACCTTTTGAACCGTGCCTACTCGAGATTGTCCAATGGCCCTGACGTGAACATCGAGTTGAGCTTGCAGTGTTTGGAGGCGGCGAAGTTTGACTTCATGGGGGGTGTCGTCCTTTAAATTGGCCGCAGGCGTGCCGGGCCTAGGACTGAAGATGAAGCTGAAAGAGGCATCAAAGTAGAGGTCCTGGATGAGCCCCATCATCTTCTCAAAATCTTGCTCACTTTCTCCCGGAAAGCCCACAATAAAGTCTGAACTCAGTGACAAATCAGGACGAATGGCTCTGAGCTTCTTGATGGTGCTTTTGTACTCCAAAGCGGTGTAGCCACGCTTCATGGCCATCAAAATTTTATCGCTGCCGTGTTGAACGGGTAAGTGCAAATGGCTGACAAGTTGCGGCAGCTTGGCATACGCCTCAATGAGGCGAGGCGTGAACTCGTTGGGATGAGAGGTGGTGAAGCGCAGTCGCTCGATGTTGGGCAACTCAGAGATCAACTCCAGCAAGAGAGCCAAATCACAGACCTCTTGAGTTTGTCCCATTCGCCCACGGTAGGCGTTGACGTTTTGTCCCAGAAGCGTGATTTCTTTGACCCCTTGTGTGGCTAAATTTGCAACTTCAGCCAAGACGTCATCCAAGGGTCTAGAGATTTCTTCTCCACGCGTATAAGGCACAACACAATAACTGCAGTACTTGGAGCACCCCTCCATGATGCTCACAAAAGCACTGGCACCTTGGCGGCGAGCAGGCGGCAAATGATCAAACTTTTCTATTTCTGGGAAAGTGATGTCGACTTGCGGTTTTTTTAGGCTTGCACGTTGGTTCAACAGTTCAGGCAAGCGGTGCAAGGTTTGAGGGCCAAAGACCACGTCCACATAAGGCGCTCGTTCAATGATGGTGGAGCCCTCTTGAGAGGCCACACACCCACCGACTGCAATTTTGACGCCTTTGGCTTTCAAGTGGCGAACGCGTCCCAGGTCAGAGAAGACTTTTTCCTGTGCTTTTTCACGCACTGAGCAGGTGTTAAAGACGATCAAATCGGCCTCATCCACATTGAGTGTTTGCTCATAGCCTTGTGTGCTGTTGAGCACATCCACCATTTTGTCCGAGTCGTACTCGTTCATTTGGCAGCCAAAGGTTTTGATGAAGACTTTAGGGGAAGTGACGCTCATGGTGGTGAAAGATCCTGAAATTTTCTCATTGAAGGCAAAGCGTCTGTGAAACGAAGGGCAATGAGTCAAGCTCTTGAGCTGCAATTGACCCATGGTGAACGACACCCAGGGCAATCACAAGCCAAGCGCTTGTATTTCAAGGTCCAGCGGTTCGTGGTGTAGAGCCAGAGGCTGAGCAAGAAAGCAGATTTTAGCTGATCTTGGCCCAAGAGTCTTGAGGCCCTTGCTGGACTTGTCCTTAACGCAGAAGCGAAAAACCCCTTTGAGCACGAGACTCAAAGGGGTTGATAGGGTTCAAGCCGTTAGGGGGAGACGAAGAAGACGAAGTGTCGGTGCCTTCTTTGACCCCAGCCCAAGGGATCAATTGGCGTAAATCTTTCTGTCGTTGGTGGCTTGAACGGGTCTAGCGTTCAACTTGAAGGGGAACTTCGCGACTTGGGCCTTGGAGATATCTACATTGTTCTTCAGAATGAAGAAGCTCACGCCTTCTGTGCATGGAGGCGTTGTCAAGGAGCCCTCGTAAGAGTAAAAGGACATGTCGCTTGGCAACAAAGTGGATGGGTTGATGAGCATCTTGGCTGGTACATACTCTTCGCCTTCTTTGGGGGGTAAATTGGCCCACAAAGATTTGATGGTTGAATTTTCTTTGCCCTCATTGAGCAACACACCCAAGACGGCCAACTTGCCTTCTTTGCTTTTGTGCACAAAGTGAACGGTCATGGCCAAAGTTTTGCCATCGATTTGCTCCTCAGAAGGGCGATGGAAGTGAAACTGTAAGAGCTCGAACTGCTCTTTGTTGACCGTCAGGCTGCCAGTACCTGCTTCAATGTTGACTTGAATGGTGTGGCCGTTGTTGATGATCTTCATCGGGCCTTCTTTGTAATCGGCCTTGACCACATCTTTGGCCTTTTCAAAAGGTCCTACGATGTTCAAGGGGGACTGCTTTTTGCCGGCAGCGCAGGTGGCGAAGTTGTCACCCCAATGCTCAGGTCCATGGTCACCTTCATAGCCCCAGTGAACGTTTTGTGCAGACTTGGCATGCTCGGCGGGTTTTTCTAGCTTGCCTGTGCACTCTGCCAAGACTTTGACTTTTTTGCCGGCAGACACGAGGGAGTTTTGTGCTGCGCAAACGGCTTGCATGCGAGCGCCTAATTCAGCAATGTCAAGGGATTTTTGAAAGGCCTCGACTGCGGATGCATCTTCAAAGCCTTTAGAGAGCTGTCTGACCGTACCCAGTCCCACCAAGCGCTCGGCGTTCAGGACTTTTTGCGCCTTGTACAAAGCCTCCACGTCTTGGAGCAAAACGCCGTTGGCAAAGGCTTGTTTGACGGTCTCAAACTGTTTGACAGATTCTTCCAGTTCTTCAGATTTCTTTTGAGCTTCTTCGAGTTGCTCTTTGGTCTTGTCTAGGATGTCTTTGGTTTCATCCAATTCAGCAGAAACTTCCTCCATGTCGATGGAGAGGTGTTTTTTGCCCGAGAAATTCATGTAAGCAACCGTGCTGGAAGCCACCAACAAAATGACCAACAAGACTTCCAAGCCGATTCGTAGATATTTTTTCATGGCCAAACTCACAAAAGTTATAGGGTTGATTGGAACTAATAAGGGGCAATTATGACAAATTAAGCCAGGGATTGCGTAAAAACCATCTTAGGAGAGGAGAAAAGTTGCCCAAAATCTTTCAGATGAATGATTTTGGGAGAACTGCTCTGTTGCCGTCTGGGGTTCAAAGGGTCTTTAAACGATCTGTGGATGGAACCACTCGCGTCAAGCGGATGCCGTAACGGTCATTGACCAAGACGACCTCACCTTGAGCAACCACGGTGTCGTTGACCAACAGGTCCAGGGGCTCGCCAGCAATTCGGTCGAGTTCCACCACACTGCCTTGCGTTAAACGCATCAAGTCTTTGATCTTGATGTGCGCACGGCCCACTTCAATGGACAAGGTCACTGAAATGTTTTGCAGCACATCGGGATTGATGTTGTTGGGGTTGGAAATCTGAAAGTCTTTGGCATTGGGCAGGGGGTCGGCATGATCGAAATCATGGCTTGTATCTGCTGCGCCTTGCACGTCGCCTTCTGGCTTTTGGTCTTCAGTGTTTTCTGTTTCTGACATGATGGGTCTTCCTATTGATCAAAGTTGGCCTGGAATGATTTGTCTCTCGATGCGAATCGCCACTTGGGAGCCTTGTGTCCCAACATTGACGCCAAAGGAGGGAACCCCTTGAGCAATGAACTGAGCCAATTCGGGTTTTTTGAAATAAAGCATATCGCCTTCTTTCATGTTTTGCAGGTGGTGCAGGGTGGTTTTCAACTGACCCATGACCACACGCACGTCCAAATGCGCGTCGCCAACCGCAATGGCCATCTCTTCACGCCATTCGCGATCAGACTCTTCGTTGCCATCCCCAGTTTGAACCCGGTTTCTCAGCAACTCTCTAAGAGGCTTTAGGGTGGCGTAGGGATAGACCAAATCGATGAAGCCGCGCGCGCTGTTGCTCGTGGCATCTGACTCAAAGCGACTGAGAACGACCAAATCATTTTCATCTGCAATTTGTGCAAACTGTGGGTTGATCTCTGAGGCCACACGCTCACAGTCAATTTCCATCACCGGAGCCCAAGCATCTTTCAAAGATTTGAAGAAGACTTCCAAAATGATGTTGATGATTCGCGTTTCTGTGGCGGTGAACAAACGCCCGGGTGGTAAGTCACCCACGCCTTTTCCAAATCCACCAAAAAAACTGTCCAAGGAGCTAAAGATCACATTGGGGTCTATGATCACCACTGAAAACCCCCTCAAGGGATTGATTCGAATGGTGTTGACGGCCAGGGGAGGTTTGATGGATTTTAAATAATCACCAAACTTCAAGATCTGGACCTTGGAGGGGTTCACGCGAGGCGTGGTTCGAAGAACTTCCAACAGACCCAGGCGAAACATTCGAATCAAGCGCTCGTTGATCATGTCAACGGAGGAGACATTCACACCTAGGCTGCTGTCTTCACTGGCCAAGTCGTGCTTGTGCACACGAACTTCGGTGTTAAAGCCCGTATCTACCTCGATAGAGCCATCCTCAACCCCCTCGGTGAGGGCCATGAGTTCTTCGGGGGACAGGAGGTTGGAACGGTCAGACATCGCTTGTTTTTTGGTAATTAAATAGAAGGGGGACTGCTTTTATTGCATCACAAAAGAGGTGAAGAACACGTCCTCAATACCGCCGAAATCTTCATAATTCTCTAAAAGCTCGTTCATCACATCTTTCAGCTTGGCCGCCAAGTTCTTTCTGAACTCTGGTTTGGCGACATCGGCCTCGGTGGATTGGCGCATGACATCCAACATGGCTGAGCGCAAGGCGAACTCGTGTTTTTTGACATTGTCAAACACCCTAGAATCATAATGCGTCATCAAGGCGAGTTGCACGACCATCACTTTCTTTGAGCCGGTGATGTTGGTCATCAGCTCTTTTTCCATTTGCATGTAGTTTTTCTCAAAACGTGTGGCCTCAGGCGCTTCCTTCTTGATTTTGGAAGGAGCTTCAACTTTGGCTTTGCTAGCGGCGGCTTCCAATTCTTCAAGTTTGTCTTCGGCCTCTAATTCAGCTTTCTTTTCATAAAAACCTGAGAAAAAGAGAGTGACAAAGACAACGCCCACGAGCAACACGATCGCCAGGACGGCAATGATGATGATTTTGACAATTGGTTTTTTCTTTTTCGGCTCTTCTGCGCCTGCTTCGGCTTCTGGGGCTGGGGCTGCTGTTGCCATGGTGATCTCCTAAAAAAACGTGTGGTGCTGGGACATTAAAATTTAAATTGGGGTGCTCATGCCATCAAATCGAGCAATGAGTCGTTGCTTTTGACCTTCATCGAGGCATCGACAAGGGTGCTGGAATCTTGAGTGCTGGTCATCGCATCAGAGGCAAGGACGGGTTCAAATGGATTGCGAGCGTTGCTCTCTTGTCCATGGTCTTGGGCCTGTCCGCCACCTTGTTGGTCAACTTGAACATAGGTCTGGTTCAGGCCTATGTCTTTCAAATTATCCTTCAGTTGTTGGCTGGCGTGTTGCAAAAGATTTTGAGTCAAGGCATTGTCGGCTTGAAATATGGCGGCTAATTTTCCATCTTTCATCTCTAGCTGCACATCAACAGCGCCAAGTGTAGACGGTTTAAGTGCAAATTTCATTTTCCATTGACCTTGGCTGATTTGTTCATGCATTCTTTTTGAAAGTTCAGCGGTCAATTGTTCGCTCAGCTTTTCATAAGTTTCGGCCATGTTCACCGGTGCGGACGGACCTTGGGTGCCCTGTGCATGGGTGTCCCCAAGAGACGAGCCATTTCCCGAGTTGCCAGATGCTGTGCCTTGGTCTTGCGCGCTGAGTTGAGCACCAGCGGCCAATCCAGCATCGCTTGGCGTGGTCACCGAGAAGGCGCTGGACTGGGCGTCTTTGCTGTCGAGGCCTTTGAGCTTGTTGAATTCCTTTTGTAAGGACGCAATGGCTGGCCCAGACAATTTCGATCCCGTCATGTTCAAAACCGCCAAGGTGCTGTTGGGTGGGGTCGTTGACAAAGAGGGGCCTTTGGAGGAACCAACGGTTTGTCCCATTGAATCGATGCTCACTTGAGTATTTTGTAAATCCACGCCTTCACTGGATAAAAGTTGGGCCAGTTCACTGGTTTTGGAGGAAGATAGGCCCGCCAACGCCGCTTGGGAGGACATCAAGGTGTTCGCTGTTGGGTTGGGCTTGTTGTTGATTTGAAGCGACAAGGCGTTCAAATCAACTTTGGTGTTGTCAGATTGAAGCCATGGAGCATTCGGCCCAAAATCACTGGGCGTGCTTGGCAACTTCGACAAAGGATTTTGAAGGGTGCTGCCCGATGGGTCGGCCGTTGTGCTGAGCGAGAACAGCGAGGCGTTGCTTGGCGTGGACGTCAAGCTTGAAAGCGCGTTTTTGGGGGCTCCATGGGCGTTGACGTTTTGGGTCATCACAGAGGCCAGTGCGTTGCTAGGGGGCACTTGAGCGTTAGAGATCATGGTTTGTGCCGCCTGAGGACCAAAGAGGCTTGCAACTTGTGCCTCATCAAAGCCCATGGCTCTGGCGAAATCTGCGAGGCTTTTTTCGTTGGGTGCATCTTGAGGTGTGATGAGTTGCGTTTGGGCACTTAGGGCCACAGTTTTAAGGCTGCCTGCGGCAGCGAGGGTCGTTGGGTCGAGCTGGGCCGTGGCCATTGCATCCAATGTGGGGTCGTCAAGGGCCTTCACATCTTGGGTCGCGGGTAGACGC
>JBAXNB010000044.1:0-14432 GCA_037134015.1 Betaproteobacteria bacterium
CGCGGCCAACCAGACCTTGGCTGACCGCACCCGTTTCGAGCTGAGTGACGAGAAGTGGCTCGCGTTTCAGGCTGCACTGGACCAGCCCGTGAGCGCCAAGCCTAAGCTTAAGAAACTTTTGTCTGAGCCGGGGCTGCTTGGTTGAGTTCGCAGGCTTACGAGCCAGTGCGCAAACTGGCAGGTTCGGACGCCGTTGAGTCCTTTGATTGTGGCCAAAGCGCACTGAATCAGTTTTTGCAGCGCTTTGCGCTCGTCAACCAAAAATCCAATAGTGCGCAAACCTACGTGAGCTGCCATTCGGGCTCTGTCGTTGGTTTCTACAGCTTGGCGGTTGGCAGTGTGGAGCCATCCAATGCGGCACCGCGTGTGACCAAAGGCATTCCACAACACCCGGTGCCGGTGATGATTCTGGCCCGGCTTGCCGTGGACCTTCAGCACCAAGGCGCAGGGCTTGGCAAAGCATTGCTCAAAAATGCGCTGCTGCGCACTGCACAGGCGGCAGACATTGCCGGGATTCGTGCACTGCTGGTGCATGCCAAGGACGAGCCTGCCAGATTGTGGTACCTCAAGTGGGAGTTTGAACCCAGCCCATCCGATCCGTTCCACCTGTTCCTTTTGATGAAGGACATCAAGGCCACGGTGGGAAAAGCCTGATCTAAAAGTTAAGGAAATGCGTAAGGTTGTCATCTTGTAAAAACTCCGAGATGCTGCCCACCAGTATGAGCCCAAAAAATGGTCTTGAGAATGCAGTACCAGTCATCCCAAGATTTCTTAGTTTTTCAACTTTTCCGATGCTGATTTGGGATGTCACTTTGCTTCAACCAGCAGACCGACCTTTCCTAGACCAAAGGCAGGCATGTTCACGTATACGTTCTCATAAGTACAGAGGCTGACATTTGTCGGTTTAACTGAGACTTTATCGCTTGATAACCTCAATCAATTAAGTCAACTGAAGTCAATTTAACATTTGCAGCCATGCGAGGTGCATTTTGCAAGTGCCAAACTGTATATTGTTCAGCATAGGTACTTTCTGCTGCAATAGCATCTACCGGAACGATCACTTTAAGACCTCTAAAAACAGACCCTCCAATGGTATAAAGCACTGCACCATGTGAAGCGGCACCGGTGACCACAACAGTTTTGATACCTTTATCGGACAAAATTTTCTCAAGGTCAGTTTTTAGGTACTTATCAGGTCCTGATCTTACCCAAGGCTCTTCACCCACCATGGCTGCTTCAGGCCAAATATCTGCTGGTACGCCGGGAGTGGGTAGTACACCCAGTGCATAGACAATCAACAGACCCTTAGATCGTGCTTTGTCCATGAGTTTTTTAACTTTGGGGAGCATATCTATGCAGCGTGGACGCACTTCGTTGTTGCAAGTATGCTTGGCAACATCGAGTACAAGTAAAGCAGTATTTTGGGGCTCAAGTTTTACTTTTTGCAATGCGGGAGGAGGCGGCGTCTTTACATTGTTCCACTCATCGATGATACCTTGTGCAAAAAGTGAAGGAGGTAAGAGAAGGTTACATAAGAGAGTGAATAAAACAAATGAAATAGCACGAGAACTCATATAGTCGCTCCGTTTTTAAAGTTCACCCTCTTGTTGGAAAGATATCCTGAGGGAGTCGCTATCAATATAGTGATTGAAAAACTGATTTCAATAAGTGATTTCCCACGCTAAAGCATAGCTTTTGCTAACAGTCTTGATTGGTCCTAAGGTTAAAGGGAGTTCATTTTCAAGCGCATGGGGTTCGGACTGGGCTTTTGCCTATATGTTATAAAAGTAAATTGAGTCATTGATGGTAGAAGCATTCATCGATTCAATAGAAACGACATTTTTTGCAGGTCGCAACATTCCTTTGAGCGCAGAAGCCTGGCTGTTGGAGGCTAAAAGTTCATGGCGACCAGAGGAGAACAGCACCAACTCCACTTGGTCGCCAGCACCAACTTTAAGATTATTGCAAACTTTTACTGGGATAGCTATTTTGCCTTTGGAGGCCATTGTGACATTGGACATGTCCACTGATATATTCTTTACCAAAAAGTTAGGAATTTGATATGTCAGTACAAGACCCTAGCAATGCTTCAACGATATGAATGTCAAAGACTTATTGGTATTTTGCTTGAGAAAAAAAGCTATCTTTCCCAAATGTATTTTTTCATGGAATCGGTTCGAATATCAATCGTATTCTTATCCATGGGTTGAATGGCCCAAACTGCAACTCTTTGGGACCGTCTGACATAACTCAAGCATTCGCCTCTAAGGCCACCGTTGCTGATCTTTTCGCAATTGCCAGAATTTATTCTTGTTTTGGCAATGCAGAACTCTTTTTCGTCGCCAGGTTTGGAGTTGATGCACTCATCCCCACCTGCCGCAAAAGAGCAAAAGGGTATCAATGAAAAAACAAAGGTGAACAAAAAGAACTTCATGAACGAAGTATGATTTTTTTACACCATCCATGAATTACATAATTGATAATTGTTGAAATATACAAACGCTCAAAATGACAGATTTGATAGGTAAAAAATCAATATTTCCCATACGTAACTGCGTAATTCAATCTTCAAAGGACTAAGTTTTTTGATGAAAAAAAATGAAACAAACTCCTAAAGATAATCATTAAGAGTTAATTTAAACTTGAATGACAAATGTGTCATGACTTCATGGCTTATCAATAAAACCGTCAAGCCTCACCATGTCAAAGAGCGAGGTCAGCAAAGTTTTTTTATCAAGGTAATTGCTTGTTGGTGAGTCTCATGAATCCAAGCTTGAGCGCTTGGATGGCAAAAAAATCAATCATCCAACTGGCAACACTATCTAAGGTGGTCAATTGAGGTGAAGCTCTTATTTTTTATGAAACTGTCCCAAATGATCAATTGCAAGATAAGAGCAACCCGTTTGATCCAAGTAGTCCAATCCCTCTTTTTGTTTGAGCATCGCAATCGTACTGCAACTGCCCGCAACAATCGTCAAGGGAGCTAGCACACTCACGCTTTGCAAGCAGTTGACTGGATAGCCCGTATCGGGTCTCAAGATATGACAGTAACGAAGATGGTCATGGATGAAAAATCTCTCGTAGTCCCCACTTGTCGCCAGTGCACCAAAATGAATTGGAATGGACGCAATCAATTGATCGCTCAATCTTGGATGTTGGATGCCCATCGACCAAGGCTCCCCATCCAGTTTAGGGCCGATCACTCTGATGTCGCCAGCAAGATTGACATACCCACTCTTGATGTTTTCTGCGATCAGTATTTTGGCTGCTCTGTCGGCGGCGTATTCTTTTCCGAAGCCACCAAAATCAATTTCCATGCTCTTCAAAGGTAAAAATATATGGTCTTGGTCGTAAACCACCTTTGGCCATGAGATCAAGGGCAAGAGCTTTTCGATTGTCTTTTGATCTGGAACCTTCCCTTGCTTGAAATTCCAAGCTTTTCGTAAAATGCCGCTTGTGATATCAAACAAACCTTGGCTACTTTTAAAGAGCTCGTCAGAAAAACTCAAAAGCTCAAAGGTTTCACGGTCAATGGGGTGTTGTTGAAGACCGCTAGATTGATTGATGAGGGTGATGACGCTATGGGGAAGGTAGCGGGAGTATTTTTTTTCGATTCTTTTGATTTCTCTAATGCATTTTTTTGCAATGGTTTCTAAATGCTCAAAGCCAATTGATGCATCATGAACAACTATTTCACATTGACTTGCCATGGCCTCAAATTGAGATTTGAGCCCAAAAGCTATGGGCCAAATTTTGAAATTGTCGATGGGGTCATGCATGGTCGTAAGAAAAGCGATCTGAATTTCAAACAGGCCCTCACTTAGCTTGCAGTTTTTAAGTCGTTGATGAATTTTTTGATCTCAGCGACGCATCTTTCTGGTGCAATGAGATTGACACCATGTCGATGGCCCTCAAAGGCGACCAATTTAGCGCTTGGCATATGCTGCTGCATTTCCTTCATCTGCTGATCTTGAGCGATGGGACTGTCTTGACCGGCCAATATCAGGGTGGGCGTTTTGATGTCTGGAAGTAAAGGCCAAAAATCACCTTGTCCAATCATTCTTTCAATCGAGTTTGCAATATGAATGGGGGTTTTGTCCATCTGATGGATGTACCACTCGCAAAGCTCTTTGGACGCACGATTTGTATCAAGCCTAAAAGACAGAGTTTGTCTGCACCATTGGGCAATGCCAAATTTTTCGAACGCAGTCGCACGATCTTTTTCGCCCAGCGTGTATGTTTTATCGATGTGCGTAGGGCGTTTGAACGGTGTGTCACAAAGCGTCAAGGAGTGAAGTCGCTCAGGGTATTTCAAGGCAACCGCCAACCCAACGATGCCCCCAGAGGACTCGCCAACCCAGTGCACTTTATCCATCTGAAGGTGATCGAAAAGAGCAATGGCATCATCGGCCAGTTGTTCAAAAGTGTAGACGTAGCCTTCAGGGGGCTGTGAGGTCTCGCCACATCCTCTTGCATCCATTCTTAGAGATTGGTACTGATCGGTAATGAGTGGCACCCAAGCCTGCCAAAAAAGTGAATTCCTAATGTAGCCGTGGTACATGAAAAGGGTTTCACGCTGTCGGTTTTCCCATGGAAGGCTGTAGTCGGTCAATTCAAAATTGACTTGAAGGTCTTTGATGGTTTCTTTTCTGAATTGAGATCGGTACATGGTGTTATTCGATGGTTAAATTGGCAGTTTTGATCACTTTTTCGTACTGTGAAACTTCAGTGCGTAAAAACTCATTGAATTCCTCAGGTCGACTGGTGGATATTTGAAGTCCTTGCGCTGTGTACTTTTTTTGAATGTCAAGGCTGTTAAAGAAAAGCACAATTTCATTGTTGAGCTTTTCGACAATGTCCTTGGGTGTGTTTTTTGGGGCAAACAACCCGTGCCAAGTGCTGACGTCAAAACCCGGAAAGCCAAGTTCGCTGATGGTGGGTGTTTGTGCAAGCAAGGGCGATCTTGTTTTTGTCGTTACTGCAAGAATATTGATGCGTCCATCAGTTAGGTGTGGCGTGACCACCGCAACTGTTGCAAAAAAAAGTGCACTGGACTGCCCACCTAAAATATCACCCATGGCCTCTGTTTGACCTTTGTAGGGTATATGCGTGAATTTCAAATTGGCTGCAATTTGTAGCAACTCGCCCGATAAATGACCTGCACTTCCTGTGCCAGAGGAGGCCATGGAGAGTTTTCCGGGGTTGCTTTTGGCCACTTGAAGCAAGTCTTGAAAGGAAGAGGATGGGTGGTTCACGTGGCGTGAAGGGGTCACCAAAATATAGGGTCCCTTGGCTAGAAGTGAGATGGGGCTCAGGTCATCAAAAAGTTTGTAACTTAGTTTTTTTTGTGAGGCAGCCGATATGGCGATATTGGCAGCCGTCAAAAGCAAGGTATGTCCATCGGCTTTGGATTTGGCCACGATGTCGGCTCCAATATTTCCGTTCGCTCCCGCTTTGTTTTCTGCAAGCACAGTCTGACCCAGTCGTGTGCTCAGGCGCTGGCCAATATCTCTTGCCAACAAATCGGTGACGCCACCTGGTGTAAAAGGAACAATGATTTTGATGGGCTTGGTAGGGTAAGCATTTTGCGCATAGCTAGAAGGCATCAAGGCGGTCAATACCAGGCTGGTGAAGAAAAGCATGAGGCGATACAGCTGAGAGTTGAGTAGAGAAAATTTCATGTTCAGCGTTAATACCTATCGTCAAAGAATAAAAAAAAGCCACAATAACTGGTGACATGTGTGGTGCAAAAGTACGCCATTGGGGAGATCATTTTTTTGCAAGTTCAACAAGGTGCCCAAAATGAAGAAACTTAAATTATTGGTGTCATTATCCATGTTATTGATCTCTTCACAACTGACGATCAATGCGCAAACGAGCGAGGATATTTTAAAAGCTCAAGTCAAAGGTGAGTCGGTGCTGAGCAACGGTATGGGCTACTACGCTCAGCGCTACAGCACACTCAAGCAAATCAATACAAAAAACGCCAAGCACCTTGTCCCCGTGTGGAACACCTCTATGGCAAGCAACTTGGGCGAGGAAGCTCAACCCTTGGTCTTCAACGGGGTGATGTATGTGACCAACTTCAACTCTACCCTTGCCATCAATGCACTGACGGGTCGAATTTTATGGAAGCACAATCTCGAACTGGATGCTGGAGTGCCTCGTGTCATTTGTTGTGGCCAGGTCAACCGAGGACCTGCTTTGTATGAGGGTAAGGTATTTCGCGGTACTCCCGATGCGCACATGCTCGCCTTGGATGCTGTGACTGGAAAAGAGCTGTGGCGAACCAAGTTGATGGATTGGCAAGACGGGTACTCCGTGACGGGTGCCCCCATCGTGGCAAACGGTGTGTTGATCACTGGCATGGCAGGAGGAGAGTATGGGACTCGAGGCTTTTTGGCTGGTTTTGAACCCAACACGGGCAAGGAAATATGGCGTCACTATAACGTTCCAGCCCCTGGTGAGCCGGGAAGTGAAACCTGGCCAGGGGATACGGCCGATAGAGGGGGCGCAACGACCTGGGTGGCTGGGTCCTACGATCCAGATTTAGATCTCATCTACTGGGGTACAGGCAATGCTGGCCCTTGGAATGCATCCATGCGCAAAGGTGATAACAAAAACGCCTCTTCGGTGATTGCAGTCAATCCAAAGACTGGAAAATTGGCTTGGGCGTTTCAGTTCACCCCAGGCGACCCCTTTGACTTTGACAGTGTCAGTCAGATGGTCTTGGCAGATATCAAAGTCAAAGGTGAAATGCGCAAGGTTTTGATGCATGCCGACAAAAATGGGTTCTTGTATGTCATTGACAGAACGAATGGACAAATCATTGCGGGCAACAAATACGTCAAGGTCACGTGGGCAAGTGGTTTGGATGCCAAGGGTCGGCCCATCTGGAATGACACGACCACCAAATTGGTCGAGACAGGGCAGGAGGTAGAGTCTTGGCCATCCAACTCTGGCGGCATGAATTGGTACCCCATGACCTTCAGCCCCAAAACAGGAATGCTTTATGCAAACACGCTAGAGGCTGGGATGCTCATCAAGCACACCGGACCCGTTGAATACAAAAGCCGTGGCCAACGCTACATCGGCGTGGCCATCAAGAAACTGTGGCCAGAGGACGGCAATCGTGGGTGGCTCAAGGCCATGGATCCGTTGACAGCAAAGGTCAAATGGCAGTATCCCGCTCAAATACCGCATTGGGCCGGTTTGACCGTCACCTCTACCGATGTTTTGTTCACGGGCGATATGCTCGGAGAATTCATGGCCTTTGATGCGGTGAACGGTAAAAAACTTTGGAGTTTCCAAACCGGTTCAGGCATCACCAGTCAACCCATCACATGGTCTCACCAAGGTCGCCAATACGTCACAGTGGTCTCTGGAATTGGTGGCGTTTACGCACAAAACGCTGGCGATGAGCGTTTGAGCAAAGTCAACCCAGGCGGGTCGGTGTGGACCTTTGCTTTGCCTAAACCCTAAGTCCCATGCTGTGAAGTTGGTCATGAAGTATTGTTTTGTGGTCTCTTTGGTTTTGTTCAGTGCCCTGGGGTTTGCTCAAACCAACTTCACCTCAGTGCAAGGCAAGGATCTGTACGACAACTATTGTCAGACCTGTCATGGGGAAGACATGGTCAACCCTGGTACGGTGAGCTATGACTTGCGCAAATTTCCAAAAGACGGCAAGGCTAGATTTATAGATTCGGTCAGCAACGGAAAAAATGGCATGCCGTCTTGGAAGAGTGCACTTGCACTTGAAGACATGGAGAGAATTTGGCTGTACGTGTTGACACAAGGCAAATAATTCACTGGTCACTTTCGCAACCTTTTTTTCGAGCCATGATGTTCCCAATCTTCCGTTACTTGTCCCTTGGTTTGATGTGTCTTGCCTTGTCTTTTGAGGCAAGTGCCTCATTGATTTATGTCTCCAACGAGGGGTCGGGTAGCATTTCTGTTGTCGACAGTGCGAGCGATCAAGTGGTTGGGGTCATCAATGGCGTGGGCAAACCCAGAGGGATTGCTGTTTGCCCTGGAGGGCAGCATTTGTTTGTGAGTGATGCCGAAGGGGCGGCATTGTTGGTCATTGATTTAAGAACAAATTTGGTTCAAAAAAGAATTGAAGTTGGTAAATCTCCTGAGGCCGTTTATTGTTCACCCAATGGGCAGTGGGTTTCTGTGGCGAACGAGGAGAGCAACAGCATCACGTTGGTTCGAACCAAAGATTTGACGCTGCAAGGTGCTATCAAGGTGCGTGGTAAAAATCCAGAGCATGCTGTTTTTAGTCCTGATGGGAAATGGTTGCTGAGCTCCGCTGAGGAGGCAGATCAAGTCGATGTCATCGATTTGGACATGATGAGTCAAGTGTCCTCCATTCGGGTGGGCCTCAGACCAAGAGGCATTGCTTTTAACAAAGAGGGAACGACGGCGTTCGTGGCTGTAGAGTCAGAAAGTTTGCTTGCCGTCATTGACATGAAGACCCAAGCCGTGGTCAAAAGCATGAAAGTGGGCGCTCGAACCAATGGGCTGACGTTGTCCAAAGATGGCGCAGAGCTTTATGCCAGCAACGGGGGAGATGCAAGTGTTGCAGTGATTGATGTTAAAAAACTTGAGCTCAAAACCCTGGTAGGGGTGGGACAAAGGCCTTGGAACATGGCTATCAATCAAGAGGGGAACAAGTTGTATGTTGCAGCTGGTCGAAGTCATGCTGTGAGCATCGTGGATTTAAAAACACATCAATTGATCAAAAATTTAGAGGTGGGTCGCTTGCCTTGGGGTGCTGCGGCTCCTTGATTTTCATGTCAACAGGTCCATTTTTCAAACTGCGCAACAACTGATCAGATGAGCAACTCCATGGATTCATTGCAAAGCCCAGCCGATTCGGCCAAGCTTGGGCTTGATGGCTCTTTTGATGTTGAAGTTTCACAAGCGTCAACAAGGGTCTATGACCGAGTGGCCATTGGCTTGCATTGGTTGTTGGCCCTAGCAATTTTTTACCAACTGGTCTTGGGACTTTGGATGCTTGATTTGCCCAAGAGCCCAGTTGGCCTGAGGGCTGGGTGGTTCAACTGGCACAAGTCCATCGGTCTGGTCATTGGTCTCTTGATGTGTTTGCGCTTGACATGGCGTTTGACGCACCCACCTCAAAAAGACGATGTGTCTATGCCGACTTGGCAAAGAAGGGTTTCTCAAGCAAATCATCAGTTGCTTTACCTGTGCTTGGTGTTGATGCCTTTGAGTGGATTTTTAGGATCCAATTTCACACCTTACCCCGTTAAATTTTTTGGCTGGGTCTTGCCTAGATTTTTAGATCCTTCCGCGGAACTGAAATCATGGTGCTCCCAAGTTCACCTGTACACCAGTTACCTTTTGATCTTTTTAATCGCTTTGCACCTCTTGGGTGCTCTATGGCATGCCAGAAAAAGGGATGGCGTGCTTTCTCGAATGTCCTTTAAATCCTGATCAGCGGGCCTCGTTGATGGCCCAGCGCCAATGAAATTGGCTTAAGATGCCAGAACTTTGCGTTCGAATTTGAGCTATATTGAGACAGGCTCCAATTTGTGAGCTAAGTTTGTCTAAAATTGGGGTGTCATCAAGCTTTTTGTTGTCCTTGTGCCCTCGCGTTCATTTTTTTCACTCTATGTGGAGTCTCTACCATGAAATCTCGTCGCCAATTTATGTCTGAATCTGCCCTTGCTGCGTCTTCATTGGCGTTCCCTCTGGTCGGAGGCGCGCAAGCGAAGGCTGTGAAGGTTGGAGTGGTTCACCCTGTGACGGGTGCACTGGCCTATTCGGGGCAGCAATGTCGTGAGGGTGCTTTGATGGCCATCGATGATGTCAACAAGGCTGGCGGGATCAAATCACTGGGTGGGGCCAAATTGGAGGCCTTGTTGGGCGACGCTCAATCGACACCTCAAGGCGGTTCGGCTGAGGTTGAAAAGATGAATGAAGCCGGCGTCAGTGCAATCGTTGGTGCGTTTGCTTCCGCCATTTGCTTGGCGACCACACAAACGGCGGCCAAATACAATTTGCCGCACATTGTCGATGTTGGTGTGGCGGATCAAATTGTTGAGAGAGGTTTGAAAAATACCTTTCGCTTTGGACCTGGGTATAAAAAATGTGCCGAAATCGCAGTTGCAAACCTGCATGTGCTCAACACAGCCGCAGGAAAACCCGCTAAAACGGTCATGATCATTCACGAGGAGTCCTTGTTTGGGACGGGGACGGCCGGTCTTTTGTCCAGGGAGTTGCCCGGTTACGGTTACGACGTCAAAGAAGTGATCAAGCATCCCAATCCAAGCCGTGACTTCAGCAACATTGTCTTAAGGATGAAGCAAATCAATCCTGATATTGTGATTCCTGCGAACTATTACAACGAGTATGCTCTTTTGGTTCGGACCATGCAGCAGCAAAAGGTGGTGCCAAAGGCGATTTACTCTGTTTTGGGTGGAGCTGCATCGAGCTACAAGTTTGTCAAAGAATATGCAGAGGCTGCGAACGGTATCATCGATTGCAACCACTGGTTCAATCCCAAAGACAAAAAAGCTCAAGAGCTCAAAAAGCGCGCAGAGGCCAAAGGTTTGTATTTCAGCTATGAGCTCTTCATGAGCTACACGGCCATGAAATTATTGGCACAAGCCATTGAAGAGGCCAAGTCCACCGACCGGGCGGCCATCATTGATGCCTTGAACAAAACCAAGTTTTCTGATCACATCATGCCTTATGGTCCCACGCAATTTGTCAACGGACAAAATATGGGTGCACAGCCTTTGATGACGCAGGTCATCAAAGGGGACATCAAAGTGATCATTCCTCGAGACTACCGTGAGGCTGAGCCGATCTTTCCATTGAACGCCTAATTCAAGATGGGATGAGGGCACGCATGGTCAATGTGCTGCCCATTTTTTTGACGCACAAGACCTCAAGGATTGACTGGTGTTTGATTTATCTATTGTGTTCTCATCGGTCTTGAATGGGTTGACAATGGGCGCTGTCTACACCTTGATTGCCCTTGGATTGACGCTCATTTACGGTGTGCTTCACATCATCAATTTTGCCCACGGGGCTGCCTTGATGGTGGCTTTGTACGGGGTTTATTTTTTAAAAGTAAAACTCGGTATTGATCCCTATTTGGCTTTGCCAGTGGTGGTCCCGTCGATGTTTGTGGTGGGTTATTTTTTACAAAAAGTCATCATCAACCATGCCTCACATGGGAAAGATGAAAACATTCTCTTGGTCACCCTGGGCATTTCCATCGTATTGGAGAATTTGGCGCTTTTGTTGTTCAATTCAGACACGCGAAACATTGAGACGAGCTACACGCTGTCGACCGTGGCCGTGGGCCCAGCCATGATTGCCATCCCCAAGCTCTTGTCTTGTCTGGGTGCATTGGTGGTGTCTTTGATGTTGATCGTTTTCATGCGAACGACCGATTTGGGGCGGGCCATACGAGCCGTGGCCAAAGAAAAAGCGGGTGCTCGGTTGATGGGCATTGATGTGGAGCACGTCTATGCCATGTGTTTTGGTATCGGTTTGTCTTGTTTGGGTGCGGCTGCTTGTTTTTTATTGCCAGCTTTTTACGTCAACCCAACCGTTGGCAATGGATTTGTTTTGGTCGCCTTCACCATTGTGGTTTTGGGGGGCATGGGTAGTTTTTTGGGTGCCTGTGTGGGTGGTTTGTTGATTGGCGTCATCGAATCTGTTGGAGGGCTTTTCCTTGGGGATTCTTTGGGTCAAGTGGGTATCTTTGTGATTTTTATTTTGGTCTTGTTGGTGAGACCTCAAGGTTTATTTGGGCTTAAAGCATGAAAGATTTGAGAGCCATTGCAATTTTTGCAGGCTTGATGGCCTCCGTACCCTTGTTTGTTCATTCGGGTGTGGTCTTGAATTTGTGCATGATGGCCTTGTTTGCGACCTTGCTTTCCCAGTCTTGGAATATTTTGGGTGGCTTTGGGGGGCAATTTTCTTTTGGACACGCTTTGTTTTTTGGCATGGGTGCTTATACACAGGGCGTGTTCCAAATCCAATTCGGATTGAATCCTTGGTTGTGTTTGGTTTTGGCCATGGGCAGCAGCGCCATGCTTGGGCTGTTGGTGGGTGGCTTGTCCTTTAGGTATGGCCTGAAGGGTTCTTACTTTGCCTTGATCACTTTGGCCTTTGCCGAGGTGTTTCGGATTTTGGCTTTGTCAGCCAATTTCACGGGCGCTGGTGTGGGCTTGATGCTGCCTTTGTCCGAGTCAGTGGGCAACATGCAGTTTTCTTCCAGGGTTGGTTTTATTTGGTTGATGTTGTTTTGGGTTGTTTGTGCGCTCTTGATCACTTCTTGGCTCAGGCGTTCACGGTTGGGTGCCTATTTACAAGCCGTTCGAGACAACGAAGATGCAGCTCAAGCCCTTGGGGTTGATCCTTTTCAAGTCAAGTGGTTGGCCTGTGGATTGTCTGCGGCCTTGATGGGCGTTGCTGGAGCGTTTTACCTGCAAGTTTTTCAGTACATCGATCCTGCCTTGGCCTTTGGTCCGCACACCTCTATTTCTGCACTGGTGGGAGCTATTGTGGGGGGAATGGGTACCCTTTGGGGACCCGTGCTGGGTGCCTTTGCGCTTGAAATTTTGTCTGAGCTGACCAGAAACTTGTTTGGCGAGCTGCCAGGCATCAACATGGTGATTTATGGTGCATTGCTGATTTTGATCATGGTCTTTTTACCTAGAGGTTTTGCTGGGATTCGTTGGCAGGGACTTCAAAGAGATGTGAAACGTACCCCATCATCGGGTTCGATTGGCGTGTCTGCATCGGTCAAAGGGCTTGAAAAGCGCTTGCAGGTCGGGGACGCTTTGACGAGCGGGGCTGAGTCACAACCCAAATCAGATCGCTCAAAGGTTCAGACATGACGCTTTTACAAGTCAAATCGCTGTCCCACTCGTTTGGTGGTTTGAAGGCCGTTCAGGGTGTGAGTTTGTCCATTCAAGCTGGAAGCTTGACGGCACTGATTGGCCCAAACGGTGCAGGCAAGACCACACTTTTTTCTTTGATGTCTGGTTTTATCAAACCAGACGAGGGAGACATTGTCTTCAAGGGCCAAACCATCACAGGTCTTGCAGCTTTCCAGTGCGCAAGGTTAGGGCTCACCAGAACTTTTCAAATCGTTCAACCCTTCGCCGCTCAGACGGTGAGAGAGAACATTTGTGTGGGGGCTTATTTGAACCACCCTCGTCTAGAGGATGCCATGCAATTGGCCGAAAAAGTTGCGCGTCAAGTTGGCCTCTCAGGTGTTTTGGATCAAGCTGCGGCACAGTTGACGGTGGCCGGTCGCAAGCGCTTGGAGTTGGCGCGCGCCTTGGCCACTGAGCCCAAATTGTTGTTGCTCGATGAGGTCTTGGCCGGATTGAACCCTTTTGAGATTCAGGAGATGATTCCAGTGATTCGAGGCTTGGTCAGTGCTGGCGTGACTGTCTTGATGATCGAGCACGTGATGCAAGCGGTGATGAGTTTGGCCGAATATGCCTGGGTTTTGTCTCAAGGGCAATTGATTTTTGAAGGCACGCCTGCGAATGTGTCAAAGGACGACAAGGTGATTGAAGCCTATCTAGGGCAAGGCATGGCCCAACGAATGGCTCAAAGCGTGAAAGGGACTGATCAGTGATGAGTCCATTGCTTCAAGTCCAAGCGCTTCAAAGTGGCTATGGCCAAGTCAATATCCTCAGGGGTATTTCTTTGCAAGTGTGCAAGGGGGAGTTGATCGCTCTTTTGGGAAGCAATGGTGCGGGTAAAACCACCTTGAACAACACGCTGTGCGGTTTGATCAAAACTTGCGAGGGTCATATTTACTTTGACGGTCAAGAGATTTCCAGTCTTCATTACAAAGAGATTGTCAAGCGTGGTTTGATCCAAGTGCCGGAGGGCCGTAAAACATTCCCCAATTTAAGTGTGCTTGAAAATTTACAATTGGGAGCATATTCGCGAGCAAGCCAAAACCGCCAGATCAATTTAGAAAAAGTCTTGCAGATTTTTCCTCGGTTGAAAGAACGACTTGCGCAGTTGGCGGGGACCATGAGTGGTGGTGAGCAACAAATGCTGGCCATTGCCAGGGGCTTGATGGCGGAGCCCATACTGCTGATCTTGGATGAGCCCTCCTTGGGTTTGTCTCCTTTGTTGGTTCAAGAGATGTTTGAGTTGATCCATGCACTGAAAAAAACAGGGCTGTCGATTTTGTTGGTGGAGCAAAATGTGGCGCAATCTTTGGAGATTGCTGATAGGGCCTATGTGCTTGAAAATGGAGAAATTCGTTTTGAGGGTCAACCCAAAGAGCTCTTAAAAAGCGATGCCATGAGGCAAGCTTATTTGGGTGTTTGAAAGAGAAGTCTGTAGCTCTTACATTTTTTGTGAGATCCTTTGACGGTTGTTGAGACTGAAACTGAAACTGAAACTGAAAATGGAAA
>JBAXNB010000045.1:0-14235 GCA_037134015.1 Betaproteobacteria bacterium
GTCCTCAATTGCTTTTGCTACACGGGGGGCTTTAGTGTGGCGGCCTCTGTGGGCATGCGCCGTGCGGGCGTGTTCTCCAAGGGCGGGCATGTGACGAGCATTGATTCCTCGGCAAGTGCGCTGAAAATGGCCGATGAGAACATGCGGCTGAATGGATTTTCAAGTGAGCACCACACCCTGATGGATGCAGATGTGAACCAATCCTTGAGGTTGTTTTTGCAAGAGTCTAGGCAGTTTGATGCGATTGTTTTAGACCCACCCAAGTTTGCGCCTTCTCACGCGCACGTTGATCGTGCCGCTCGAGCTTACAAAGACATCAACCGATTGGCGCTTCAGCTGTTGAGGCCGGGGGGCGTCTTGTTCACCTTCAGTTGTTCTGGGGGTGTCTCGGCAGAGTTGTTCCATAAAATAGTGGCCTCGGCTGGCGCTGATGCGCATGTGGATGGGTTCATCGCAGAGCGGCTGCAAGGGGCGATGGACCATCCCATGACCTTGAATTTCCCGGAAGGGGATTATTTAAAGGGCTTGGTCGTCATTCGAAAGTGATATGCTCGGGATCTTTAGATTCTTTTGAGCTTGGGGCATTGAATTTCAGGGGCCTCGTCCCCATTTGCTCTTTTGATATTTTGTAGAAAGTATGTCTTCCATGTTAATTCCAGCGACCATCCTGACCGGTTTTTTAGGCTCAGGCAAAACAACCTTGTTGAAACGTGTCTTGTCTGAGGCGCACGGACAAAAAATTGCGGTGATTGAAAATGAATTTGGCGAGGAAAACATTGACAATGATATTTTGGTCCTTGAGAGTGAGGAGCAAATCATTCAAATGAGCAATGGATGTGTGTGTTGCACCATTCGAGAGGATTTGAGAACGACGTTGACCGATTTGGCGGAGAAAAAGAGAAAGGGCGAGCTCAATTTTGATCGAGTGGTGATTGAAACTACGGGGCTTGCCGACCCAGGGCCTGTGGCTCAAACGTTTTTCATGGACGACCAAATTGCTGAGAGCTATTTGCTCGACTCGATCTTGACGTTGGTCGATGCCAAACATGCGGCCCAACAGTTGAACGATCGCCAAGAGGCTAGGCGACAAGTGGGTTTTGCAGATCAGATCTTCATCAGCAAAACCGACCTGGTCACGCCGTCGTCTTTGGATGCCTTGCAGCACAGGTTAAAGCACATGAACCCCAGAGCGCCTCAAAAAGCAGTTCACTTTGGCGAAGTCTCTATCGATGAGGTCTTTGATTTAAAGGGCTTTAATTTGAATGCAAAATTGGACATCGATCCAGACTTTTTAAAGGACGATGAGCACTCGCACCATGAGCATGGAGAGCATTGTGATCACCCCTCACACCAACATGCTCACACTGAGCATGCCGGGCATACCGAGCACGCAGATCATGAGCACACAGAGCACTGCGATCACCCCTCGCATCAACACGGCCACCATCACCACCATGATGACGACGTCAAGAGTTTTGTGTTCAAGTCCAATCGCGCGTTTGATCCCGCCAAGTTGGAGGACTTTTTGGGTGCCATCGTCAACATTTACGGACCCAAAATGTTGCGCTACAAAGGGGTCTTGAACATGAAGGGGACCGATCGAAAAGTGATTTTCCAGGGTGTTCATCAGCTGATGGGGAGCGATTTGGGCCCTGCATGGGGCAAAGACGAGGTGAAAAACAACAAAATGGTCTTCATTGGGATTGATTTGCCCAGAGATATTTTCCTGCAAGGCCTAGAACAGTGTCTAGTGTGAGTACAATCCGCGCGCTAGCAAAGCTTTCCTGTGCGCACATCTCCTAGCTTGGACAGGAGTTTTGTTGAGCTCCTTTGGTCGGATGATGAGAGCAGATGTGCCCCTGGCTTGGCCTCGTGCACATTCCTTTGAGGAGACACTATGAAAAAAACCAATACAAAATCCAAGGCAAGTCCAGCGCCTGTGAAGGCGGTCGCCAAAAAAGCGGTCAAAGTAGCGCCAAAAGCTAGCGTGAAGACGGCAGCAAAAGTTGCCGTGAAAAAGCCTGCAGTGAAAAAGCCTGCGGTGAAAGCCAAGCCCCAAGCTGCGAAAGCACCGGCCAAGCCTGTTGCAAAAGCGCCAGCCAAAAAGCTAGTTAAGGCGCCAGCTAAAGTGCAAGCCAAGTCACCCGCCAAGACCGCCGTGAAGGCGCCCGTGAAACCCGCCTCCAAGGCACCTGTTAAAGCGATGGTCAAAACCGCTGCCAAAACCGTTTCCAAACCTGTCGCCAAGCCCGCTCCCAAGGCGCCGCCCCCCCAAGTTGCCAAGTCCAGCGTCAAGTCGGCTCCTAAAGCGCCTGCAGCCCCGACAGCAAAGACCCCAACGGCACACAAGCCACAGGTGACGGTGGTGCCCAAACCTGTCGTGCCTAAATCGCACGAGAACCACCACCCTGTTGTGGCCGGTCAGTCCATCGCCCAGCCGCAATCGAAAAAATCTTCCCGAGGCGCAAAAGCTGCCTCCATGGTCCCTCCTCCCCCGGTGGCAGTGGTCTCTAGCAATGCTGCAAAGTCCAGCTATGGCCCCTCAACCACGCCCTCCTTACCCTCGGTGATACCTGTGACCCCTAAAAAAGACAGTAAATTGGCCAACAATTGGAAAAACAAACCCGTTGGCGAACTCAGTGATGCTGAAATTTTGTCCATGCCAGATACCGAGTACATGAACGACACGCAAATGGCGTTTTTCAGGCTCAAACTGGTGGGTTTGAAAAAGGATATTTTGGCCAATGCAGGCCAAACGACTGAAAATTTGCGTGAAGAGACCGTGGTGGTGCCCGATCCAGCGGATCGAGCAACCATAGAAGAGGAACACGCATTGGAGTTAAGGACGCGAGACCGAGAAAGAAAGTTGCTTAAAAAGATAGAACAATCGATCCAACGCATTGATGGGGGTGACTACGGCTACTGCGATGAAACGGGTGAAGCCATTGGTGTAGGGCGCTTGCTAGCACGCCCGACAGCGACATTGTCTCTTGAAGCGCAACAAAGGCGCGAGCTCAAACAAAAGATGTTCGGAGATTGATGCCCGAGGAATATGCCTCATGCCCTTAGAACTCAAAAAGCCTTGCAACAAATTTAGGAGCAAGGCTTTTTTTGTGCGCTCTCATGGCAGATCGCGTTGTCACTCTGAGCGAGCTCAAAAAAAGGGGCACAGACCTGCAGGGATCAAAAAAACAGTTCATCATCTCAGAAGTTCAGCACCCAAGCTATCTTCATGAACGCCTCATGAGCAGAGCATTCTTTTCAAAAAGCACCACAAGGCGCAAAAAAATCTTAGAAAAAATTAAGTTAAGGCGACACATTCAGTTGTACCTCTAAGTCTTTGATTTTTTACAATAATTATCTTAAAAAAAATCTCCAAACACTTCCTAAGTCCTTGATTTCATTGAATAAACTTCAAAAAAGAGGTTGCGCAAAGATAAAATCCTGATACAGTGCAATAAAGTGCAAAATAGTGGAAAAAAGTGTCATCTTTTCTCCGCGTCTTTTTGCATGCCTCGGTTTGCTCGTCATCAAGGGTGTTGTTTGTGTTTCAAGGTGCTTCATCATTAACGCTAGACGGTAAGGGTCGTTTGTCCATACCGACCAGGCACCGCGACGTTTTGCTCGCGAATGCGCGGGGTCAATTGACCATCACGCGGCACCCTCATGGTTGTTTGATGATGTTCGAGCGTCCCGAGTGGGAGTTGTTTCGCCAGCGCATTGCACAGTTGCCCATGAGTGCCCAATGGTGGAAGAGAATTTTGCTCGGTAACGCCATGGATGTGGAGATGGATGGCACCTCAAGAATTCTTTTATCGCCCGAGCTTCGCTCCGCTGCTAATTTACAAAAAGAGATCATGCTGCTCGGCATGGGCAACCATTTCGAAATTTGGGACAAAGCAGCTTACGAAGCACAAGAGGCCTTGGAGATGCAAAAAGAAATGCCTGACGTGTTCAAAGAATTTTCCTTTTAACGTCAATGACAGACACAGCATGGACGCACACCACGGTTTTATTGCAGGAGGCCGTCACGGCTCTGCTTCAAAGCGAAGCAGGTTGCTATGTGGACGCGACTTTCGGGCGTGGGGGTCATTCAAATTTGATCCTGAGCCAACTGCACCCCAAGGGTCAATTGATTGCGTTCGACAAAGACCCAGAGGCGGTTTTGGTGGGGCATGGGATCCAGGACCCGCGTTTCAGCATTCGTCACCAAGGCTTCACCCACATCAGCGACTTGGGCCCGCAAAGCGTGCTTGGGGTGCTGATGGACTTGGGGATCAGTTCGCCGCAAATCGACAACCCCGCGCGGGGGTTTTCATTTCGATCCACGGGTCCTTTGGACATGCGCATGGACCCCAGCAAAGGCGAATCGGTCAAAGCATGGTTGGAGAGAGCAGATGAACAAGACATCAAAGAGGTCATAAAAGATTATGGAGAAGAGCGGTTTGCTTCATCGATTGCAAAGGCGATTGTTACTCGCCGACAGGAACATGGTGTTCCTCAAACCACCACAGAGTTGGCCCAACTCGTGGCAGTCGCGGTCAAAACCCGCGAGTCGGGCCAGGATCCTGCAACGCGGACATTTCAAGCTTTTCGGATTTTCATCAATCGTGAGCTTGAAGAGCTGCAACAGGCGCTAGAGGCCAGTTTGGAAATTCTGCAGCCAGGGGGACGTTTAGTGGTCATTAGTTTTCATTCTTTGGAGGACAGGATCGTGAAGCAATTCATTGCCAAGCACTCTAAGGAGCAGTTTGATCGGCGAGCTCCCTTTGCACGCCCTCAGGAAATGGCTTTCAAAAGCCTAGGACGCATCAAGCCCTCGAGCGATGAAGTACAAAGAAACCCAAGAAGTCGAAGCGCCATCATGAGAGTCGCGCAACGCTTGGGTTCGATCAACGAGGTGCACGCATGACGCGGTTGAATGTGTTGCTCTTGGCCATGGTGATGTCCACGGCCTTTTATTTGGTCAAAACTCAGTATGAATCAAGACGCCTGTACACAGAGTTTGACCATGCAAGGTCTGAGGCGAGAAAAATCGAATTGGAAAAAGAGCACCTTGAGGTTGAGAGACGCTCACAAGGCACATCACTTCGTGTTGAAAAAGTGGCCAAAGAGCAGTTGCACATGAAAAGCGTGACGCCTGCGATCACGCAATATGTATTGAATCCTGTTGAGCTGCAAGACACCAAAGTGCAAGAGGCCAAATTAGACGTCAATGCGAATGCCAAGGGCAAGATTCAAAACAATGTAGAGGGGGTCTTGTCCCCATGAGTCGAAAAAGCGTTCAATACACTTCAAGTCCCTTGCTGGCCAGCAAGACACCCATTTGGCGCAGTCAATTTATTGTGGCTGCTATCGCTTTGGGGTTTTTGGGATTGGTGGTTCGAGCGGCCTATGTACAAGTCATCGACAACGCTTTCTTCAAGAGGCAGGGACAAGTTCGCTTTGTGCGCTCTGTTGATATTCCCGCAGACAGAGGAAAAATATTGGACCGCAATGGCGCCATCTTGGCCTCCAGCGTCGCCATGCCCAGTATTTTTGCAAGCCCTGAGGAGATAGAGCGCGATCCTGTGAAGTTAAAAGCCCTGGCTAAAGCGGTTGACATGCCTTTGGCCGAGCTACAAAGCAAGATCAAAAATGAAGAAAAGGGTTTTGTTTGGCTCAAGCGCATGGTGGACGAATCGGTTGAGCAAGGTGTGCGTGACTTGAAGATCAAAGGCGTGGGTGTGCGAAAAGAATACAAACGCATCTATCCAGAAGGCGAATCGGTTGCTCACGTGGTGGGGTTCACCAACATTGAGAACGAGGGCCAAGAGGGCGTAGAGCTCACCTTTGAAAAAGAGTTGAAGGGAAGAAACGGCTCAAGGCGTGTGATCAACAACCGTTTAGGCCAAGCGGTGGAAGACATGGGTGAAATCAGAACACCCATGGATGGACTAGATCTTCAATTGAGCATTGACAGCAAAATCCAATACTTTGCTTTCCAAAAACTTAAAGAAGCCGTGATCGAAAACAAAGCCAGTGCTGGCAGTGTGGTGGTCTTGGATGTGAACACGGGAGAGGTTTTGGCCCTGGGCAACTACCCAAGCTTCATTCCCAACAATCGGGTCAACTTGAATGGTGGGCAACTCAGAAACAGAGCGCTCACAGACACCTTTGAACCGGGCTCCACCATGAAGCCTTTTGTTGTCGGGTTGGCCTTGGAGCGTGGGATTGTCAGCCCTCAGACCATCATTCAAACGGGGGGTGGCAAGTACAACTTGTATGGCCACGTCATCAGTGATTCTTCGGCCCACGGCGCCATGAGTGTCAACGAAGTGATACAAAAATCAAGCAACATCGGTACGGTCAAGATCTCACTACAAATGCAACCCAAGGACTTGTGGGAGATTTTTACGCAAGTGGGATTTGGTCAAAAACCACAAGTGCCCTTTCCGGGCGCGGTGAGCGGAAAACTAAGGGCCTTCAAAACTTGGCGACCTATTGAGCAAGCCACCATGTCGTATGGTTACGGTTTATCGGTCAGCCTTTTTCAGTTGGCGCATGCCTACACCATCTTTGCTAGAGAGGGAGAGTTCATCCCGGTGTCTTTGCTGAAAAAAGAGGAGCGTGCGACTGGGGTCAAGGTCATTGGTGCGAAATACTCCAACGAAATACGCAACATGTTGCACATGGTCGCAGGACCTGGTGGCACAGCACCCAAAGCGCAGACCATGGGCTATTCGGTCGGCGGTAAAACTGGAACGGCCCACAAAGTAGAGGGTGCCGGCTACGCGGGACACAAATACAGGGGTTTCTTTGTCGGCATTGCACCGATAGAAAAACCAAGGATCGTGGTGGCGGTCATGATTGATGAGCCCACCAATGGTCGTTATTTTGGTGGCGATGTGGCCGCTCCAGTGTTCAGCCAAACCGTGCAACAAACTTTGAGGGTCTTGGGCATTCAACCGGACATGTCTGTCAAGCCGCAGGTGGTGTCCAAAGCTGAGGTGGAGTCGTTTTGATGCAAAGACTGCACACCCCTTTGCAGGCCGCTCAGTGGCTAAAAGCGCGAGCGATGGTCGAACTCCATGCCTCTTCAACAGACTTAACGCCCAGTGCATTGCAAACGGACAGCCGGTGTGTGAACAATGGGGATGTGTTCATGGCCTGGCCAGGTCAAAGCTTCGATGCAAGGCACTACATTGAGCAAGTGTTGGACAAAGGTGCCAAAGGGTGTTTGGTGCATGAAGATGTGGAGGTGCCCTCGTCGGACAATGTTTCGCTTGACATGAACAGTTCCTGGTTGGATGACCCTAGGGTGGCTTTTTACCCCAACTTGAAGGCCGAACGTGGACGCATTGCGAGTGCCTACTTTGGGGAGCCTAGTGCTCAATTGAAAGTCACTGCTATCACAGGCACCAATGGCAAAAGCACGTGTGCATGGTGGCTCACACAGGCCTTGAGTCACCTAGGTTGCAAAAGTGCCGTGGCAGGAACCTTGGGTCAAGGGCAAATCAAATCTGAAGATCAACACCCATTGGGTTTAGAGGATTCATCTTCTTCCTTGACCACGATGGAGGCCGTGGAGCTCCAAGCGTGCATGCGCAAGTGGGTGAATGCAGGTGTGACACATTTGTGCATGGAGGCGTCTTCCATTGGACTGAAGGAGGCGCGCTTGGAGGGCACTTGCATCGAGGTGGGGGTGTTCACCAACTTGACGCAAGATCATTTGGACTACCACACCAACATGGATGAGTATTGGGCTGCAAAGGAGTTGCTGTTTTCTCATCTGAAGCCCAAAGCCAGTGTGATCAACCTCGATGACAGCAAGGGCGCCTTCTTGTATGAAAAATTAAAGGCTCAAGGACAAGTGGTTTTGGGGTATTCAACCCAGACGCCAGCTCATCCAAACGCTTGTCTCTACGCAAAAAACCTAAGTGTGGTTTCAAAAGCCAGCATCAGTCCAACGCACCCTGCTCGTCAATCTGCCTTGCTCTTTGAGGTGGTGTATCAAGGGCTCAGTCATTCTTTTAAATTGGCCGTGATGGGCGAATTCAATGTCAGCAATTTGTTGGCCGTTGTGGGCAGTTTGCTGGCCTTGGGTTACAGCATGGAGGAGGCCATGAAAGGCTGTGAGCAGTTGTCCGCTGCTCCCGGGCGCATGCAAAGCATAAGCCTTGAGCACTCACCGCTTGTGGTGATCGATTACGCACACACACCGGATGCCATAGAAAAAGCATTGTCGGCACTCAAACCCCTGACGCATGAACTTGGAGGCAAATTGTGGTGCGTCATGGGTTGTGGCGGGGAAAGAGACCCAAGCAAACGATCCCGCATGGGTGCCAAAGCGAATGCACTCGCAGACCGCCTGGTGCTCACTTCAGACAATCCAAGGTATGAGGATGCACAAAGCATTGTTGAGCAGATCAAAAATGGTGTCGTGGATCAAGTGAAGGTGTTGGTAGAGATGGATCGACGCCAAGCCATCGCATTGGCCATTCAAGAGGCGTCCAATCAAGATGTCGTGTTGATTGCCGGCAAGGGACATGAAAACTATCAAGACATTCGTGGTGTCAAACATGAGTTCTCAGATGCAGGCGTGGCACTTGAGTTACTGAAGAGGCGGACTTTGGACTTGGCCAAGGGAGTTGGATATGCAAATGCATAAGGACTCGGCCCAGATGAAGCACGCCACCTTTGCTGAGCCAAGCGCAAAGCATGAGCCCATGAACTTGAATTTACATCAGGTCTTGGCATGGTTGCAAGCCGATGAGGAACTGCAAGCGCGAATGATGGGTTCACCTAACCGAGCTTTGCAATTTGATCGCGTGCACACAGACACCAGAACCTTGGTTTCGGGGGACTTGTTTGTGGCGCTCAAAGGTGAAAAATACAACGCCAATTCATTCCTAGAACAAGCCAAACACATGGGTGCCAAAGCGGCGATTTGTGAACACGGCTTGCAAGCTATGAATTGGTTGGGCATTGAGGTGAGCGACACCGCTAAGGCCTTGGGCGTGCTTGCAGCAAGTTGGCGGCGAGACCTGGATGTGCAAGTGATTGCGGTGACGGGCAGCAACGGCAAGACCACAGTGACTCAAATGCTGGCCAGCATTTTAAGGGCTTGGCAAGGTGAGAAAAGCTTGGCGACCGAGGGCAACTTCAACAACGCAGTGGGTGTGCCCTTGACCTTGCTCAGAATGCGAAATTCACATCGCTGTGCCGTGTTGGAGCTGGGGATGAACCATCCCGGTGAAATCATTGAGTTGGCTCAATGGGTGCAGCCGCAAGTGGCCTTGGTCAACAACGCACAACGTGAGCACCAAGAATTCATGGGTTCGGTCAAAGCAGTTGCCATCGAAAACGCACAGGTGTTCAAAGCCCTGAGTCCAGAAGGCGTGGCGGTTTTTCCAATGGACGATGAGCACAGCGATCTTTGGACGGGTATGGCCGGCAAGGCCAAAGTCTGTCGATTTGGTAAAAATGAAAAAGCCGATGTGCAACTTCTCAAAAGCGAGTGGGCTGACGGAGCTTGGACCCTCGATGTCAAAGTGGCCCTTCAAACCTTCGCCTTCACGTTGAACTTGCCAGGTGAGCACAATGTGCACAATGCACTTGCAAGCACCGCTTGCGCCTACAGTTTGGGTGTTCCCATGGCGATGGTTCAAAAAGGCCTTGCAGACTTTCAAGCGGTTCAAGGCAGAAGCAGTTTTAAAGCACTTCGAGTCAAAGCGTTCAATGCGCAATTGGGTCAGGAGCAAGAGCACCACATAGGCTTGGTTGACGACTCCTACAACGCCAACCCCGATTCGGTGATTGCCGCCATCGATTTGCTGGCCCGTTTAGAGGGTCCTAGAGTTTTGGTTTTAGGTGACATGGGCGAGGTGGGCGAGCATGGGGTGATGTTCCATGAGGAGGTCGGTCGCTACGCAAGCCAAGTGGGTATTGACCATCTGATGGGGCTGGGGCCTTTGACGCAACACGCTGTCAAGGCGTTTGAACAAAAGCAATCACGGGATCAAAGGGCAGAGCATTTTGAAGCGATAGAGCCCTTGATCAAAACGCTGTCCGAGCAGTTGCCGGAATTTAAAAGTTTACTGATCAAAGGGTCTAGATTTATGAAAATGGAGCGAGTGGTTGAGGCATTGCTTAGACAAAGCATGGCAAAAGAGGACATCACATGCTCTTGACCTTGGCGCAATGGTTGCAAACTTTGTCACCAGATTTTGGTTTCTTCAGGGTCTTTCAGTACATCACCTTCAGGGCGGTGATGGCGGCGTTGACTGCTTTGCTCATTGGTTTGGTGGCAGGCCCATGGGTGATCAGGCGTCTGGTGGCCTTGAAAATTGGACAACCTATTCGTGACTATGCCATGCAAACGCATTTGAGCAAAAGCGGTACACCCACGATGGGAGGCGTGTTGATCTTGATCTCCATTGCCGTCTCAACCGTGCTTTGGTCCGACTGGTCAAACCGTTTTGTATGGATCGTGATGTTGGTGACGTTTGGCTTTGGTGCGATTGGTTGGGTCGATGATTGGAGAAAAGTCGTGAGAAAAGACCCAGAGGGGATGCCCTCCGGTGAAAAATACTTGTGGCAGTCGGTCATTGGCTTGGTCGCCGCTTTGTATTTGGTGTTCAGTATTTCGGAGAGCAACAATTTAAAAGTCATTGAACTCTTTTGGAGTTGGATTGGATCTGGCTTTGATTTGAGCTTACCGCCCAAAGCCGGTTTGATGGTGCCCTTCATGAAAGAGGTGAGCTACCCTCTGGGCATTCTTGGGTTTGTGGTGCTCACCTATTTGGTCATCGTGGGTTCAAGCAATGCGGTGAACTTGACCGATGGTTTGGATGGCTTGGCCATCATGCCTGTTGTGATGGTGGGTTCTGCATTGGGTGTGTTTGCCTACGTCACGGGCAGCTCCGTGTACTCCAAATATTTGATTTTCCCCTACATTCCTGGCTCAGGAGAGTTGTTGATCTTTTGTGCGGCCATGGCAGGCGCAGGGCTGGCCTTTTTGTGGTTCAACACCCATCCCGCTCAAGTCTTCATGGGGGACGTTGGGGCCTTGGCCTTGGGTGCTGCTTTGGGCACCATTGCAGTCATTGTGCGTCAAGAAATTGTGTTGGCGATCATGGGTGGAATTTTTGTGGTGGAGGCACTTTCTGTGATGATGCAAGTCACTTACTTTAAATACTCAAAAAGAAAATTTGGGCAAGGCCGTCGGATTTTCAAGATGGCCCCCTTGCATCACCACTTTGAGAAAAGCGGATGGCATGAAACTCAAGTGGTGGTCCGTTTTTGGATCATCACCATGCTTTTGTGTTTGGTGGGTTTATCAACGTTGAAGTTGCGTTAATGGCATGTTGACCTTAAAAGAACAAAACATCATGATCTTGGGGCTTGGCGAGTCAGGCTTGTCCATGGTCCGTTGGTGTGTGTTTTGTGGAGCAAAAGTTTGGGTGGTTGACAACCGGGCAGAGCCCCCGCATTTAAAGACCTTAAAAGAAGAAATGCCACAGGTGCAATTCATTCAAGGTCAATTTGAAGCGGGTGTGTTGAATGCCGTGCCAGTGCATGCGGTCTTTAAAAGCCCAGGACTCTCGCCTGCCATGGTCGAAGATTTGTGGCAACACGCTCAGTCAAAGGGCCTGTCAACCGGGACAGAACTCACACTGTTTGCTTTGGGTCTGAATGAGCTCAAGGCAAAGTGTGGGTACTCGCCCAATGTGCTTGCCGTGACGGGGACCAATGGAAAGACCACGGTCACTTCTTTGACAGCAGCACTTTTGCGGCGCGCACAAATGAAGGTGGCCGTTGCAGGCAACATTGGGCCCGCCCTCTTGGATACATTGCAAGCTTACCTAAAGCCCTCTTTCATCGAGAACTTGCGAAGTTTTGACCTCCAAGAGTTGGAGGCAGAGATGGCGAAAGAAGCTGAGCCATGGCTTGAGCGCAAGCTAGAGGACGAAGAGCGGTCGAAAGAGAAAGAGCATGCGCCAATGGAGGAGACCCATTTGGGTGATGAGGCCTTGGAGCGTGTCAATGCAGTTCAGATTGAAGCCTCAAGTCCTGAAGAGGCCCTAAAAGCTCACGAGGAAGATGTTGAAGAGGTGGAAGAGGTGGAAGATGTGGAAGATGTGGAAGGGCGAGCCGCCAAAAGCATGCCCTTCGTTTCTGCTGAAGAGCGCACAAGGCAACGACTTCACACTTTGTTTCCTTGGGTGGCCGATTTGCCCCAGGCCTGGGTCTTGGAGTTGTCAAGTTTTCAGCTCAAAGGGGTGACGGACTTTGAACCTACGGCAGCCACCGTGTTGAACATCAGCCAAGATCACATGGATTGGCATCCAGACATGGACGACTACACACAATCCAAAAAGGCTATTTTTGGTGCGAGGACCCAACGCATCTTGAACAGAGATGATCCTGCGGTCATGGCTCTGGTACCCCAGGCAAAGGAAAAAGCAAAATCATCGCCCTTGGCTTCTAAATTTAAAACCAAAGCACCTGCTTTGCCGCTCTACCTTGAGTTTGGCTTTGGCATGCCAGTGCGTGCAGGAGACTTTGGTGTTGAACACGTCAACGGTATGGCTTGGCTGGTGAGAGCGCTTGAGCCATTGGGTCTCAAAACCAAGAAAAACCAGGTTGACGAAGAGTTGGAGATTCAACGCTTGATGCCTGTAGATGCATTGCGCATTTTTGGGCGACACAATGCCAGCAATGCGCTTGCGGCCTTGGCGCTTGCGAGCACAACACAAGCCAAGCTCGCACCGATGTTGTATGCATTGAGAGAATACGTTGGTGAGCCGCATCGCATTCAATCGATCCATATCATTGAAGGCGTTGAGTATTTTGATGACAGCAAGGGAACCAATGTTGGCGCCACGCTTGCTGCGCTTGAGGGACTGGGTCACGATCGAAAACTGGTGTTGATCTTGGGCGGAGATGCGAAATCGCAAGACTTCACACCCTTGATTGAACCGATCAATCGTTTTGCGCGTGCCGTGATTTTGCTAGGTCGAGATGCTGACTGGATTGAAAAATCCATGGCGCTCAGCAAGGTGAAACTCATTCGTGTGCAAAACATGCATGAGGCCGTTCGTGTGGCCAGTTTGAATGCGCAAAGTTCCGATGCGGTGCTTTTGTCCCCCGCTTGCTCGAGCTTGGACATGTTCAAGAATTACGCCCATCGCGGGCAAGTATTTCTAGAGGCGGTCCAAGAGTTGTCAGAAATGGGTGCCATGGAGTTTGCCCAAGCCGGTAAGGACAGGGAGGTGAGACTTTGAGCGCCACTTCCATTTTCAATGGCATCGGTCAAAAATTGTTTTCTTCAAAGGGACAAGGCTCAGGCAAGGACGACTGGGGCAGGGGAGACGTCTTGCCCGTTCGTGTGCACGGCACACAATTCACGGCCACCTCTTCAATGCCTGTTCGCTTCAGCGCCTTTGATCAACCTTTGGTGTTTGTCACCTTGGCCTTGATGCTTTGGGGCTTGGTGATGGTTTACTCGGCATCCATTGCCATGCCCGACAACCCAAAATTTGTGCATTATTCACAAACCCACTTTTTGGTCAGGCACATCATCTCTTTGTTGGTGGCATTAACGATGGCGGTGATGGCGTTTCAGGTGCCTTTGGAAACCTGGGAGCGTGTGGCGCCTTGGGTCTTTGTGCTGTCTTTGGTGCTCTTGGTTGCTGTATTGATTCCCTTCATCGGTAAAGGGGTCAATGGGGCGAGACGTTGGATATCGCTTGGGGTGATGAATTTCCAGCCCTCAGAATTGGCCAAATTCGGCGTCTTGCTTTATGCGGCGAATTACATGGTCAGAAAAATGGACGTGAAAGAAAAGTTCTTCACCTCTGTTGCGCCAATGGGCATTGCGGTGGGTTTGGTGGGCTCCTTGCTCTTGGCTGAGCCAGACATGGGCGCGTTCATGGTGATCGCGGTCATTGCCATGGGTATTTTGTTTTTAGGTGGTGTCAATGCAAGAATGTTCTTCTTGATCGCTTTGATTTTGGTGTTTGCCTTTGGATTGATTATTTTCTTCTCTGACTGGCGTCGTGAGCGAATTTTTGCTTACCTTGACCCATGGAGTGACAAGTACTCCATGGGCAAGGGCTACCAATTGTCACACTCCTTGATTGCGATTGGTCGAGGTGAGATTTTTGGTGTGGGGCTTGGCGGGAGTGTGGAGAAGTTGCATTGGTTGCCAGAGGCGCACACCGACTTTTTGCTGGCCGTCATTGGCGAAGA
>JBAXNB010000046.1:0-14226 GCA_037134015.1 Betaproteobacteria bacterium
GAGGGTGCAGTTGCCCAGATGTATCTGGCCATGGCCAGGGCTTTGGCGATCAAAGTGGCAGCCAAGGCCAAGGACTTTTCCTCTTTGTTTCCCAGCATCAAAATATCCAAAGACACTTGAGCGCTTGAGAGCGGTTCAAGGCATGTTGTTGTCTTGGAATTGAAGTCTTGCCAACTTGGCATACAAGCCGTCTCGCGCCAAGAGGTCCTCGTGGTTGCCACTTTCTACCAATTGTCCGTTTTCCAAGACCAGCAAGGGGTTGGATTTTTTGACGGTGGAGAAGCGGTGTGCAATCACCAAGGTGGTTCGATCTTCCATGGCTTTGTCCAAAGCCAATTGGACCATTCTTTCGCTGTTGGCATCCAATGCACTGGTGGCTTCGTCCAAAAGCAAGAGGGGTGGATTCTTTAAAATGGCCCTCGCAATGGCGATGCGTTGCTTTTGACCGCCAGACAGTCTGACGCCTCGTTCGCCCAAATACGTGTCGTAGCCGTTGGAGAGTTGTTCGATGAATTCATCAGCAAAGGCAGCTTTTGCTGCACGCAGGACGTCCTCTTTGCTGGCACTTGGATTGCCGTAAAGAATGTTTTCATAAGCGCTGGTTGAGAAAATAACAGGCTCTTGTGGGACCAAACCAATGCGTTCTCTTAAATCCTTCAAAGCCATTTTGTGAATGGGAACGCCGTTGAGTCGAATCTCGCCTTGTTGTGGGTCATAAAAGCGCAAAAGCAAAGCGAAGACGCTGGTTTTCCCAGCACCACTGGGGCCGAGCAATGCGGCATCTTCGCCCGCTTTGATCGATACGCTTAAATGAGACAGGGCCGCTCGATCAAGACGCGAGGGGTAATAAAACGTGACGTTGTCGATGTCCAATTGGGCGCCACCGGCGTGTTGGGAAATGATGGCTGGGCTAGAGGGTTCTGTCACAGGAGAGCGCGTGTTCAAAAGCTCAATGAGACGCTCCGTGGCGCCTGCAGCCCTTAACAAATCTCCATAGACCTCTCCCAGCACGGCAAAGGCGCTGGCCAAGAGCAACACATACACCAAGCTTTGACCCAATTCACCTGCGCTCAAGGTGCCTTGCATCACCGCCAGCGCACCTTGGTACAAGCCCCAAAGCAAAGCTGCACTGGTGGTGGTCAAAATAAAGGCCACTAAAAGAGAGCGCGCGCGAACACGTTTGATGGCGGTCGCAAAAGCGAATGCGCTGGCCCCTTCGTAGCGTTGTGCCTCACGATCCTCTGCGGTGTAACTTTGAACCACGGGGATCGCGTTCAGGACTTCTTGTGCGATGGCAGAGGTGTCTGCGACCCTGTCCTGAGACGCACGCGAGAGTTTTCTCACGCGCCGCCCCAAGGCAACGCTTGGTGCGATCACCACCAGCAAAAGGGCAATGACTTGTAGCATCAAGAGGGGGTTGGTCCAAATGAGCATCAACAGTGCGCCAATGCCCATCACCAAGTTTCTCAGCCCCATGGACAATGAAGAGCCCACGACGGTTTGTACCAAGGTGGTGTCTGAGCTTAATCTGGAGAGCACCTCGCCTGTTTGAGTGACCTCAAAAAAAGCCGGGCTTTGTTTCAGTACGTGCGCATACACGGTTTGCCGAACATCGCTGGTGATGCGCTCACCCAACCAGCTGACCATATAAAACCGTGCTGATGAAAACATGGCCAAAGCGACCGACACCCAAAAGAGCATAAAGAAATGCCACGACAATTGCGCTCTTGAGCTGTTGGCGTTGAGCCCTTGATCGATCAAGAGTTTCAAGGCGTAGGGAAAGGACAAAGTGGAGGCTGCGGCCAAGATCAAAAAAACGCCCGCCCAGATGATTTGAATTCGGTAGGGTTTGACAAAGGGCATCAACCCCAAGAGCCCGGGCAAGCGGCCCTTGTTGAGCGCGTTGCCCTCCTTGTGTTGGGGCTCGGCTGCTTGATCGTCGGCTGCTTGCGCAACACTTGGGGAGGACGTGTTCGCGTTAGAGGACGTTGAAGGGGATGGGTTGGAGAGATTCATGCTTTGATTTTCACTCATTTGTCTGCGTTTGTATTTTTGAGTTCAAAAATCTTGTGAACTCTTTGAAGAGAACTTCAAGAACATGCCACAATTCGGAACATGCAACTGAACGAAGAAACCATTGAAACGCCTCCCAGACCCGCTGCGAGTGTGATTTTGTTAAGAGATGTGCAAACCCGCGAGGGCTTGGATGGGGTTGAGGTTTTTTTGATGAAACGTCACAGCAAATCTCAAGTGCTTGGGGGCGCTTATGTGTTTCCGGGAGGCAAACTCGATGACGATGACACCCAGGTCGTTTTGCACCAACTGTTGGCGCAGTCAAGGGAGCAGTTGTTTTTGCAGCTTCAAGAGCCAGAACAAGACCCTCTTGGAGCGGCGTCCCTTTATGTGGCGGCTTTAAGAGAGGCGTTTGAAGAGTGTGGGGTTCTTTTTGCCAAACAAGGGGATGCCTCCAAGCCCTTGGATGTGTTGCAGGCTGCAAAAAATTTGAGTGCGCTCGTTCAAGAGGGGAGACCTTTTTCAAGCGCCTTGGGTCAGTTGGGTTTTTTGTTGGACACCCAGGCTTTGGTGCCTTGGGCGCGTTGGATCACCCCCAAAACCCCCACGGTCAGCAACCAGCGTTTTGATGCTCGGTTTTTTTTGGGCGTCATGCCCAAAGATCAAACCGCTTTGCATGATGATTTTGAAACCACCCACAGCACCTGGATCGCGCCCAAAGCGGCGCTTGAATCCTATATTGCAAAAGACATCGAGTTGGCGGCACCCCAAATCATGACCTTGATCGACCTGGCTCGTTTCAACTCCACGCATCAAGCTTTGGCGCATGCGCGCGCGCAAAGAACACCTAAAATAGAGCCCCATTCCACGTCGATTGATGGTGTGCGAGCGGTCTGTTTCCCAGGGGATGCGTTGCACCCTGTGAGAGATAAAATATTGCATGGACCCAGTCGACTGTGGTTCAAAGATGGGCGCTTTGAGCCCACAGAGGGCTTGAACAGGTTGTTGATGGATTACTAAACCAAAAGGTGCACCATGGCTTTGTTGATGTTGGGATTGTTTGTATTTTTGGGCGTTCATTCTTTAAGGATCATCAGCGAGTCAAGGAGGACGTCTCTTCTTGAGTTGCTGGGTGAGAAGAAGTTCAAGGGCATTTACGCTGTCTTGTCCCTCCTTGGATTTTTGGTGTTGGTGGCTGGCTATGCCCAGGCTCGACTCACGCCGCAGTGGATTTGGATGCCACCCGCCGCGGCCAGACATGCCATGTTTTTATTGATGTGGTTGGCCTTTATTTTGTGGGCCGCAACCTACATCAATGGCAATGTGATCAAACAGCGCATCGGCCACCCCATGGTGGTGGGCGTCAAAGTATGGGCACTCGCACATTTGGTGGCCAACGGGCAGGCGCATCAAATGGTGCTGTTTTCTGCGTTTTTGTTGTGGGCGGTGCTGAGTTTTCGAAGCGCAAGAAAGCGTGATCGACTGGCCCTTTTGCGGCTCGAAGAGCAAGGCCTTCCCCCCGAGCCCAAAGCACCTGTTTCTAAGGCAGCCAATGGTTTGGTTTTGGCCATCGGCACCATTGCATGGATGGTTTTCATGGCTTGGGGTCACAAGTGGTTGATTGGGGTGAGTCCCTTTGCGATCAATCTGGGGACTTGAGTGCTTTTTAAAAAACAGACGGCCTTTTTTGGGCTTTCCCTCTTGTGAAAGTTTTCATTTCCAGTTCACAATGTCAAGAGAGCGGCGTGTTGATGCCTTAGAGGTGGACCGTGAAAGCTTTTTTGAAAGAGAAAAAATCATGACAAAGACTTGTTCAAGAATTCATGCACTTGCTTTGGGGATGGGCCTGGCTTGCTCGCTGAGCGTTGGCGCGCAAGTGCAAAGTTATCCCAACAAAGCCATTCGATTGATTTGTCCGTTCCCCGCGGCTGGGGCGGTCGATATTGCCTCTCGAGCCATTGCCCAGGAGTTGTCAAAGAACTTGAACCTCCCCGTCACGGTCGAGAACCGACCTGGTGCAGGAGGCAACATTGGTTCTGCGGAGGTTGTGAGGGCTGCACCAGACGGGTACACCTTGCTCATGACCACCTCTGGCATTCAAGCGATCAACCCGTTTTTGTACAACAAAATGAGCTTTGATCCCAACAAGGACTTGCAGCCCGTGTCGGTGTTGGTGTCTTTGAACAATGTGTTGGTGGTCAATCCCAGCGTCAAGATCAATTCAGTCGCTGAGTTGATTGGGCAAGCCAAAGAGCAACCTGAGAAATTGAATTACGCCTCCAGTGGCAGTGGAACGAGCATTCACATGTCAGGGGAGATGTTCAAATACATGGCTGGCGTCAACTTGAGTCACATTCCTTACAAGGGGAGTGCCCCGGCGGTCACGGATTTGTTGGGCGGGCAAGTCATGATGATGTTTGACAACATCCCCTCATCTATGCCGCACATCAAGTCTGGCAAACTGAGAGCCATCGCAACCACCGGCGCCAAAAGGGATCCTTCACTGCCCGATTTGCCAACCATTGCCGAGTCAGGTGTTCCTGGCTATGAGGCTGGCGTTTGGTTTGGTCTGATGGCGCCAATAGGAACACCCAAAGACATCATTGCCAAGTTGAACGCTGAAATTGTGAAGGCCGCCAAAGGGCCAGACTACATCAAGAAAATGAACGAGCAAGGCTACAACGTGCTTGCCAGCTCAGCCGAGCAAATGGGTGAGATGAGCCGCGCTGAATACGCCAGATGGGGTCCGATCGTCAAGGCCTCGGGTGCCAAGGCGGAGTGAGGCGACAGTTGATGGGAGGGACTTGGGGTGAAATGATGCAAATTTAGGCCCCCAGCGCATTTTGCTTGACCTGGATCAGGGCCCTTGGGCGAAGGATGGATTAAACTGTCTTTTACTGTTGATTTGCTAACCTCTTGTCCATTTTGTCATGCGAGTTCTCTCTAACGATCTTCTTTCAAGTCAACCGACTCTTTTTGCTCCCTCTTTTGCTCCCAAGCTTTCTGGGCTGAGATGCTGAGCGGCCAACAATTGGCGGCCAAAAAGGGCCGCGTGACCTTGTTTCAAAACATGGACTTTGAGTTGCCTGCAGGACAGTGGCTTTTTTTGTCAGGCGGCAACGGCTCGGGCAAAACCACTTTGCTGAGAATTCTTTGTGGCTTAGGCCTTCCAGATCACGGGCAAGTGCTTTGGAGACAAACCCCAACCCAGATCGATTGCAGCGTCTTGCATCGGGAGATGATGTATGTGGGGCATGCTTTGGGCCTTAAAGAGGAATTGAGTGCCATGGAGAACTTGCGCTTTCATGCGCAAATGACGGAACATGTTTTTGATGCGGCTCAAACCCGCGAGGTTTTGGCGACTTTGGGCTTGAAGGGGCGTGAGCATTTGTCTCTGAGGGTGCTGTCTCAAGGGCAAAAAAGGCGGGTGGCTTTGGCCAAACTGTTGCTTTATCCGGTACCACTTTGGATCTTGGACGAGCCTTTTGTAGCGCTCGATGCGCAAGGCTTGAAGGTGTTGGTCAAAGCGATGCAGGCGCATTTGCAACAAAGCGGGCTCTTGGTCTACACCAGTCACCAACGGGTGGAGATCGACGCACCCGGCATGGAAATGAGCTTGAATTCATGAGGGCTTTTTGGAGTTTGCTACAAAGAGACTTGTTGCTCGCCATGCGCCGGCGCACGGAAGTGTTGACGGGCTTGTTTTTTATGGTGATTGTGGCCAGCCTCTTTCCGCTGGCGATTGGGCCAGAGATGGATTTTCTTCGTAGAATGGCGCCAGGTATTTTGTGGATTGGGGCTTTGCTCAGTTCATTGTTGAGCTTGACCAGACTGTTTGAGGCGGACTATTTGGATGGCAGCCTTGAGCAACTGGTGTTGTTGCCCTCCAATTTGGCGCTCAATGTGACTGCAAAAATGGCGGCACACTGGCTTTTGAGTGGCTTGCCCTTGGTGGTGTTGGCGCCTTTGCTGGGCTTGCAATTTGATTTGGGTGTTGATTTGCTGCTGAGTTTGATGCTCACCTTGTTGATCGGCACGCCCATTTTGACGGCGCTCGGTGCCATAGGAGCGGCCTTGACCCTGGGTGTTCGAGGTGGAAGCGTCTTGTTGTCGTTATTGGTGTTACCCTTGATGGTGCCCGTCTTGGTATTTGGCGCAGGTGCGCTAGAGGCACAGATGGGTGGACTGGGTATAGAGGCACACGTGTCGATCTTGCTGGCCATGATGTTGGGCAGTTTGGCCTTGAGTCCTTTTGCGTGTGCAATGGCCATCAAGTTGTCGGTTGAATAAGGGGCCAAGAGTTGTGGTTGGTTTTTTTGTAAATATCCCTAGATGGTCATGAACATTCATTGGTTTTATTACGCAGCACCGCAAAACTTCTTTCGCTTGAGCACCACCTTGTGGCCTTGGTGCGCTGCAGCTGCTGGCGTTTTGGCGCTCTTGGGTTTGTGGCTGGGCTTGGTGGTGGCACCCATTGATGCACAGCAAGGAGAGGGTTACAGAATCATCTTCGTTCACGTGCCAGTCTCTTGGATGTCGATGGTGATTTATTTGGCCATGGGTTTTTGGAGTGTCATGGGCCTGACCTTCAAGACCCGTTTGTCGGGCATGATGACCCAAGCTTTGGCACCCACGGGTGCAATCTTTGCCGCCCTTTCCTTGTTGACCGGTGCCTTGTGGGGTAAGCCCATGTGGGGAACGTGGTGGGTCTGGGATGCGCGATTGACCTCGGAGTTGATCTTGTTTTTTTTGTACGTGGGCTTCATTGCACTCACCTCGGCCATTGACGATGTCAAAAGGGCAGAGCGCGCTGGGGCATTGATCTCCATTGTGGGTTGTATCAACGTGCCGATCATTTATTTTTCTGTCAAATGGTGGAACACCTTGCACCAAGGGGCAAGCGTCTCCCTCACCCAGTCTCCGTCCATGGCGCGTTTGATGTTGTGGGCCATGCTTTTGATGGCCATGTCTTTATGGGCTTATACCTTGGCCATCGTGTTTTACCGGGTGAGGTGTTTGATTTTACAAAGAGAGCGCGACAGCCGTTGGCTCAAGGGCTGGTTTGAACAAGAGCATTTGGCTTTGGTGGCTGGGAGATAAGATGGAGATCTCTATTTTTTCAATCCATTGGAGCTCACTTAGCGAATTCTTTGCAATGGGCGGTTATGGTTTTTATGTTTGGGGAAGTTTTTTGACAAGTGCCCTTTTGTTGTGCATTGAAGTTGTACAAGCCAAGCGTGCTTGGCATGATGAGCTAAGAGACTTGGCACAGGCCTATGAGTTGGATGAGGGTTTGGCTCAAATGCACAAGGAGAGGTCATGAGCAAAAGGGGGAAACGCTTTTTGGTGATTGGGATTGGCGTGGTGATCTTGGCCTTGATCGTGACCTTGGTGCTCAATGCCTTCAAAAGCAATTTGGTTTTTTTCTTCACACCTACTCAGATCTCTCAAGGCCAAGCCCCCAAGGGGCAGGCTTTTAGAGTGGGAGGTATGGTCAAGGAGGGGTCTTTGAAACAACTCGATTTGAGCCACGAGTTCCTTGTGACAGACAATGAACAAGATGTTCGTGTCGTTTACAAGGGTCTGCTGCCCGACTTGTTCAAAGAGGGCAAAGGTGTTGTGGCTCAAGGCGCCCTGGGAGACAATGGCGTTTTTATAGCGTCCCAAGTGCTGGCCAAGCACGATGAAAATTACATGCCCCCTGAGGCCAAGGAAGCCATGGATCAAGCGGCTCTTCGCAAAGCTTCCCAAAGTGTTCAAACGCCCTGATGTCAGAGATGAACGTGCAATGGGACTTTTTAATTTTGATGAACCAGGGCTTGGGTTCAAGTCTTTGTTCATCCCAAGCTCACGCCGCGCTCCACGCGCAGGCAACAAGGATTTCTTATGTTAGTTGAAGTGGGTCATTTTGCTTTGATCTTGGCTTTTTTGGTGGCCATCATTCAAGGGGTCTTGCCATTGATCGGTGCTGCAAAAGACAGGGCGGCGCTACAGGCCTTGGCCAGACCCAGTGCTTACCTTCAGTGGCTTTTGATTGCCTTGGCCTTTGCGTGTTTGGAGTGGGCTTTTTTACACAACGATTTCTCCGTGGCTTACGTGGCCCAGCACTCCAATCGATTGCTGCCCAAGCCCTATCAATTTGCCGCGCTTTGGGGAGGGCATGAAGGCTCGTTGTTGCTGTGGGTCTTTCTGTTGGCTTTTTGGGCCAGTGCGGTGTCTATGTTCTCCAAATCTTTGCCTTTGGCCATGGTGGCTCGTGTGCTCGGGGTCATGGGTTTGATTTCAACCGGTTTCTTGGCCTTTATCTTGTTCACCTCCAACCCTTTTGAGCGTTTGCTGCCGGCGGCCCTGGAGGGGCGAGACTTGAACCCTTTGCTACAAGACCCAGGTCTGGTGATTCACCCACCTATGCTGTACATGGGCTATGTCGGCATGTCGGTGGCCTTTAGTTTTGCCATTGCCGCCTTGTTGGCGGGACGATTGGATTCGGCCTGGGCGCGTTGGTCCAGGCCTTGGACTGTCATTGCGTGGACATTTCTAACACTTGGCATTGGCCTGGGTTCTTGGTGGGCTTATTATGAGCTTGGTTGGGGCGGTTGGTGGTTTTGGGATCCTGTAGAGAACGCCTCGTTCATGCCATGGATGGTGGGCACGGCCCTGATTCACTCGCTGATGGTCACCGAAAAACGAGGCGTCTTCAAGGCCTGGACGGTGCTGTTGGCCATTGCGGCTTTTTCGCTTTCGCTTTTAGGAACTTTCTTGGTTCGATCTGGGGTGCTGACCTCCGTGCATGCCTTTGCAACCGACCCCACGCGCGGTGTTTTTGTGTTGATTTTCTTGGCCTTGGTGGTCGGTTCCTCCTTGACGCTTTTTGCATGGCGAGCGCAGGCCGTGACGGAGCATGCCAGCATTGGTTTGCTCTCGCGAGAGACCTTTTTATTGGTCAACAGCGTCTTGATGAGTGTGGCCACCTTGGCGGTCCTTTTGGGTACCTTGTACCCTTTGATTGTGGATGCTTTGCAGTTGGGTAAACTTTCTGTGGGGCCACCTTACTTTGACTTGGTTTTTGCGCCACTGATGGTCCCCTTGATCTTTATCATGGTGCCTGGAAGCTTGGCCCGCTGGAGGCAGGCCAGAGCGCAGGACTTGTTGCCGCAGATGATCTGGCCGCTTGTTGGGGCCTTGAGTTTTTCATTGGCGTTGTCGCTTTGGATGGGGAAACTTTCGTGGGGCGTGCTGCTTGGTTTTGCCTTGGGCGGCTGGGTTGCCTCTGCAGGACTCATCCAAATGTTCAAACGACTTCATTTGCCCGGACGAATTGGGGGCTCATTTTGGGGCATGCAACTCGCGCATATGGGCTTGGCCATTGTGGTCGTGGGCATCACAGGGGTCAAGTCTTTTGAGATCGAAAAAGATGTGCGCATGGGTGTGGGTGACCAAGTCACCTTGGAGAATTATGTGTTCAAGTTGGTTGGCATGTCCGAGGTTCAAGGTCCCAATTACCGGGCAGTACGAGCGCATGTTCAAGTGCTGCATGATGGTGTTGAATTCAAGAACCTGTATCCTGAGAAAAGACGTTATGTCTCTTCCCCAATGCCCATGACTGAAGCGGCAATTGATTCTGGTTGGATGCAAGACCTTTATGTCTCTTTGGGGGACGCTTTGGCGGGGCCTACGCCGCAGTGGAGCATGCGGGTGTACTTCAAACCCTTTGTGCCTTGGTTGTGGGCGGGCGTTTTGGTGATGGTGCTGGGTGGGTTTTTAGCCGCCCTTGATAGGCGCTATCGCGAAGCGCCTGCGACGTGAAGGCGGGCTTTCAGTGAAGCAAATCGCTGAACTGAAACAAGTGCAACGCATCTCTTTGCGTGGTTTGCTGATCAATGGCTTGAAGAAATGTGTTTTGGAGTGAAGTCATGGGCCGAAAGAAATTTTTAATTCCATTGTTCCTGTTTTTGGGCTTGGTTGTTTTTTTAGCCTTGGGTTTGAGGAAAGACCCAAGGGAAATTCCCTCTCCCTTGATCAACAAGGCGGCTCCTGCATTTGAGTTGCCCACCTCAAAGGGGCCAGCGTCTTTTTCACCCAAAGACTATGCCGGTAAGGTGTGGATGTTCAATGTCTGGGCAACATGGTGCGTGTCTTGTCGCGAAGAGCATCCTATTTTGGTGGCTTTTGCACAAAGAACTGGTGTGCCCATCATCGGTTTGAGCTACAAAGAAATTCAACCCCAAGATGAGGAAAAAGGCGCTTTGTCATTGGAGGACAAGTTGAGCTTGGCCCAAAGGAGAAGTGAACTTTGGCTCAAGCGACATGGAGACCCTTATCAACTCTCGGTCTTCGATTTGGATGGGCGTGTGGGTATCGATTACGGCGTTTATGGTGTTCCTGAGACCTATGTGATTGATGCCCAAGGGATCATTCGCTACAAACACGTGGGGGCCATGACGGCTGAATTGTTGGCCAACCAAGTGATGCCGCTGATTCAATCCTTGTCGCCATCGTCTTGAAACACTTGGAAGAGAGAATATGAACAAGCCAAAAGCTGTGGTTTTTTGTCTGAGCAGGTGCGTGCTTGCCGTGTTTCTTTTGTTTCTGAGCTTTGGCGCATGGTCTTTTGAAGCGCAGCCGATGGCTGAGGATCCGCTCGTGGAAGCTCGGCTTCTCGAGATCGCTCAAGAACTTCGCTGCTTGGTCTGTCAAAACGAGTCTTTGGCGGCTTCAAGGGCAGAGCTTGCCGAGGATTTAAGACGAGAGGTCAGAACCTTGATTAAAAAAGGCAACACCGACCAAGAGATCCGCGACTTCTTGGTGTCTCGGTATGGGGATTATGTTTTGTACCGCCCCCAAGTCAAGCCCTTGACCTGGGGGCTTTGGTTTGGACCCGCCTTGGCACTTTTGTTGGGTCTTTGGTTTTTAATCGGTCATATCAAGCAAGGTTTGAACAACACTGCGCCCTCAAAGCACTTAAGTCGTGAGGAGCAAGAACGCTTAGACAAGATATTAAAGGATTGATGTGAGCTCAAGTTTGATTTATTTTTTGGTTGCATCCCTGGCCTTGATCCTCCTGGTGATCCTGATCTTTTATTGGCGTGCACGCCACTTCAGCGCCGAGCGAAAGGGGTTGGAAGAACTCCAGGCCAGTAGTCATCCCAAAAAAGATGACGAACCCACGCAAAGCGTCTCCAACAAGGAGCTTGTTTTGGCACAAGCGCAGGTCTTCAAAGCGCAAGTGGCTGATTTAGAGTTGGAGCGCTCACGAGGGCTCATTACCGAGGAGGAATTCGCTCAAGCCCACGATGAGCTTGCCAGAAGACTGCTGGAAGACACCTCCGTCACATCGCTTGTTCAAGAGCCAACACCCCTTGCGGGTCCCAAAGCTTACCGCTACAAATGGCTCATGGTCTCTTTGTCGGTCTTTTTGTTCGCTGCCTCATTGGGCCTTTACTTGACCATTGGCCAGCCTTTGGCCTTGGATCCTCAGACCCTGGTCGATGGCGTTCGCGACGAGGGGGATTTCAATGCCGCACAACATGCACGATCGCCAGAAATGCTTGCCAAGATGGCGCAAGAGATGCAAGAGCGTGTCAGCAAAGAGCCCAATTCGGTGGAGGCTTGGACCCTGTTGGCAAGAGTTCAAAGGGCCCGAGAAAATTTTTCTGAGGCCAATGAAGCGTTTAAAAAATCTTTGAGCTTGAGTCGCAACGATGATGTGGCCATTGAGCGAGCAGAGGTGCTGGCGATGATGAACCAAGGTCGATTTGAGGGCGAAAGCATGCAAATCATTGAGGGAGTTTTAAAGGCAGATCCAGACCAAGCCAATGCGCTCTTGTTGGCAGGCAGTGCTGCCTTCTCACAAGGCAAGTACACACTGGCGCTTGAGCGCTGGACACGTGTTAAAAAGCAATTGGACCCCAACTCCCCTGAGGCGCAAAGCTTGGATCAAGTCATTGCCTTGTCACAAGAAAAGTTGGGCATCCAGCAGCCCAGTGCGCCTGCCAAAGAAAAAGTAGTGGCAAGCAACAACGCCAATGCGAGCATCAAGGGTCAGGTGGTTCTGGCCGAGTCCATCGTGGGTCAAGTCAACAAGGGCGACAGCGTCTTCGTTTATGCCACTGACCCCCAAGGCTCTCGCATGCCGATCGCGATTTTAAAAACAACAGCCAGTGCTCTGCCTTTGTCGTTTGAGCTCAATGACGAATTGGCCATGTCGCCTGAGAGGAAACTCTCTCAATTCAAGCAAGTGCTGGTGCATGTTCGAATTTCCAAGAGTGGGCAAGCCATGCCACAAGCAGAAGACTGGGGTCTAACGACTGGGCCAGTTGCTGTGGGGGCTAAAAATATGCAACTCAAAATTGAGGGTTTGTACAAGCCCAAGTAAGGCTTGACAAGGCCAGGCAAGATAGGCGGGACAACAAAAAAGCGAGGCATCGTGTCCTCGCTTTTTTTTGACTTCACCCAAGGCGAGCCATCAACTCATCAAAAAACCGTGCATCCTGGCAAAGTGCAAGGTTTGCGTTCTGCTCTTGACCCCAAGACGCCTAAAGAGTCTCCAAAGATGGACTTTGACGGTGTGCTCACTGATGCTGAGTTCGCTGGCAATGTCTCGGTTGGACAAGCCCCTGTCAAGCATCAAAATCAATTGTTTTTGGCGTTTAGAGAGCTTGGTGTCGCTGCCAGCAGCGGCGGGCAAGTCCTCATCGTCCTCGTCATTGGACTTTTCTTCCGTAAAGAGACCGGAAATTGCGCTTGAGATGTCACTGGCCGGCAAGGACTTCTCGATAAAGAGGTCTGCGCCAGCCTCAAGGCAGGTCTCTTCCGCCTCGCCTGATGGCATCGCAGAGATCACCACGAGAGGCGTCTCCGGGTACATGGTCTTGATGTCCGTGATCGCGCTCACGCCCTTGACGCCTGGGAGCAAAAGATCAAGGACAAACAACTCTGGAGGACCATTTTTAATGATGGCCGCTTGTAGCTCGCTTAGCTTTTCAAGTTCCACCACTTTAGAGGCTGGCTTGATTCTGCGAATCAGCATTCCCAGAGCTTGTCTAAGCAACGGGTGATCATCAATGACGTAAAGACTCATGATTTAACTTCCTGGTCAATAATTCAGGCCCATGGCCTGACGAACATCCTTCATGGTTTCTTGAGCAGTTTGGCGGGCTTTTTGAGTGCCGGCATCCACTATCTCTCGAACCAATTTGGGTTGGCTTAAAAAACGCTCCGCACGCTCTAACATGGGTGCTTGCTCTATCAATATCTGCTCAATGATGGGTTGCTTGCATTCAAGGCAACCAATACTTGCATTTTGACAACCTTTTTGAACCCAGGTCTTGGTGTTTTCATCAGAGTAAATCAGATGAAACTGCCAAACGGGGCATTTGGCAGGGTTGCCAGCGTCGGTGCGCTTGATTCGGGCAGGATCGGTGGGCATTTTGCGAATCTTTTGCTCAAGCGTTGCTTTTTCTTCACGTATGGCAATGGAGTTGTTGTAGCTCTTGCTCATTTTTGCCCCATCAAGGCCGGGCAGTTTACTGGCCTGGGTGAGCAACACCTGCGGTTCAGTGAGAATCGCAGAGCCCGTGCCTTTGAAGTATCCCTCTAGTCGTTCCTTGTCCTTGCTGTTGAGGAGGGGTTCATTGCGGACAAACCCCAAGGCGCCCTCTAGGGACTTTAAATCCCCAGTTTCTTGAAACTTCTTTCTGGATTTTTCAAAGCGTTTGACTTGTTCGGGGTTTAATTTTTGAAAAGTTTCAAGCAGCTTTTCTTCAAAGTGAATCTCTTTGCCGTAAAGATGGTTAAAACGCCTGGCTGCCTCGCGCGTTAATTCCACATGCGATGCTTGGTCTTCTCCAACGGGCACATATTTGGCCTTGTAGATCAAGATGTCGGCCGCTTGCAAAAGCGGGTAACCAAGAAAGCCGTAAGTGGAGAGGTCTTTGTCCTTGAGTTTTTCTTGTTGATCTTTGTAGGTGGGTACACGTTCTAGCCATCCCAAGGGTGTTCCCATGGCTAAAAGGGTAAAGAGCTCTGCGTGCTCGGGGATACGGCTTTGTAGAAAAATGGTGCAGCGCTCAGGATCTAGTCCGGCTGCAAGCCAATCAATGACCATTTCATAAACATTCTTCTCGATGATTTCACGGCTTTCATAATGCGTGGTGAGGGCATGCCAATCGGCCACGAAGTAAAAACACTCCATTTCAGATTGAAGTCGCACCC
>JBAXNB010000047.1:0-14180 GCA_037134015.1 Betaproteobacteria bacterium
GGTAACGCCAGACGGGTCGCCCAAGACCTCTTCAAGTTCGCGGTGAAGTTCCAAAATGATTTTGCCACTTTGGACTTTCTCCATCAGTTTGTCAATCATGATGGGTTCTGCGCGAAACTTGTCTCTGCGGTGGATCAAATGCACTTGACTGGCGATGTTGGAGAGGTACAGAGCCTCTTCGACCGCTGTGTTGCCACCACCTACAACGCAGACCGCTTGTTCTTTGTAAAAGAAGCCGTCACAAGTTGCGCACCCAGATACGCCTTTACCCATGAAGGCTTGCTCACTGGGAAGTCCCAAATACTTGGCGGATGCGCCGGTGGAAATGATCAAGGCATCACAACTGTAGTGACCTGAGTCTCCTTGAAGGGTGAAGGGTCGTTTGCTCAAGTCAACATGATGGATGTGATCAAAGATGATGTCTGTTTTAAAACGCTCGGCATGCTCTTGAAAGCGTTGCATCAACTCAGGCCCTTGGACCCCGTTCACATCGGCGGGCCAATTGTCGACATCGGTGGTTGTCATGAGCTGGCCACCTTGAGCGATGCCAGTGATCAATAAGGGTTGAAGGTTGGCTCTGGCTGCATAAATGGCTGCGGTGTAGCCGGCAGGGCCGGAGCCCAAGATCAGTACTTTTGCGTGTTTTGTGGTGTTGGACATAGTGGCAGGTTGGCTTGCAAAAAATCGGAGGTGAATCTTAGAGCATTCATGCCTAGCATGGATGCGTCTTCCAGCTCCTATTGTAGGTTCTTAGGCAGGCTTGGCGTTTGCTGAAGATCAAATTCTTGAATGAGGTTGAGAAAAAATACGTGTGTTTCCTTAATACAATGGTCTTGCATTTAACTGGACCACTTAAGTCACGCTCACCCTTTTTGGGTTAAGCTATTCTCCCAACATGACCTACTCCTTGAATACATTGCGAAACGACCCCTCAGAGCCCGATCAAATGACGGGTTTTAGACGTTTTACCCAAGAAATTGCACTGACTTTAGGATTCGTCTTTCTGGTTTTTTGGTTGATCTCAATGATCACTCACCAGACCCAAGACCCCGCTTGGACCACCTCAGGGTCTTTGAGCAAAACGCTCAATTGGGGTGGAAAGATTGGCGCTTGGTTGAGCGACATGAGCTTCTTTCTTTTTGGTTACTCCGTTGTTTGGTGTTTTTTGGCAGGTCTTTCATCTTGGTTTTCTGCTTTGATGGGCAAAATTCACCATGAGCGATTGAGAGCGGCAAAAGAGTCTGAAAAAAGGCGCGATGGTGCCCAAAACCTGTCTTCGCATCACTGGCTGGATACGCCTTGGTCCTATTGGAGCGGATTGGTCCTTTTGATGGTTTCGAGCACCGGCTTGGAGTGGACCCGACTCTACCGCTTTGATCACCACTTGCCCGGTCACTTTGCTGGAGGAGTGTTGGGTTATCTGACGGGCTCCTTTGGTGTGCAGTGGTTGGGGTTCAATGGGTCAGGATTGATATTTATCATTTTTATGATAGTTGGGTGTGCCTGGGTGTTTCGATTTTCTTGGGTTGAGTTGGCCGAGAGATTGGGTGCGCAACTCGATGATTGGTTTTTGGCCTTCAAAGAAAAAAGAGAAATTGCCCAAGACTTGGCCATGGGTCAGGCTGCGGCAAGGGAGCGAGAGGAGGTCACGGTGGTTGAGCGCATCGAAGCCATCGAGCACCCGCATGTGACCAAGTTGGTCTATGAGAAAGAAACATTGGATGTGCGCATGAGCACGCGCATCGCAAGAGAGCGTCAAAAACCACTGTTCACAGATTTGCCAGACTCCAATCTTCCTCTGGTGGATTTGTTGGACAGCTCGGCGGCACGCCAAGACACGGTATCGCCTGAAACGCTTGAAATGACAAGCCGTCTTATAGAGAAAAAGTTGAAAGACTTTGGTGTTGAGGTCAGGGTGGTGGCCGCTGCGCCAGGCCCGGTGATCACACGCTATGAAATTGAGCCCGCCATTGGCGTCAAAGGTTCCCAAATCGTCAACTTGGCCAAGGACTTGGCCAGGTCATTGAGCTTGGTGTCCATTCGCGTGGTGGAGACCATCCCAGGTAAAAATTTCATGGCCTTGGAGTTGCCCAATGCCAGAAGGCAGTCCATCAAATTAAGTGAGATTTTGGGTTCTGACATTTACAACGAAGCCAAGTCCATGCTGACCATTGGTCTTGGAAAAGACATCGTTGGTAACCCCGTCGTGGCCGATTTAGGCAAAATGCCCCATGTGTTGGTGGCAGGTACCACCGGGTCGGGCAAATCGGTGGGTATCAACGCCATGATCTTGTCTTTGTTGTACAAAGCCGAGGCGAGAGATGTCAGGCTGTTGATGATCGATCCGAAGATGCTTGAGATGAGCGTCTATGAAGGCATCCCACATTTGTTGGCACCCGTTGTCACGGACATGCGTCAAGCCGCGCATGCCCTGAATTGGTGTGTCATTGAAATGGAGCGTCGATACAAATTGATGAGCAAATTGGGGGTCAGAAATTTATCGGGCTACAACGTCAAAATTGACGAGGCCTCACAAGAGGGCAATTTCATCTACAACCCCTTTAGCTTGACCCCCGATTCTCCAGAACCCCTCACTCGCTTGCCGCATGTGGTGGTGGTCATCGATGAGTTGGCTGACTTGATGATGGTCGTGGGTAAAAAAATTGAAGAGCTGATTGCGCGTTTGGCGCAAAAGGCCAGGGCAGCGGGTATTCATCTGATTTTGGCCACCCAGCGACCTAGTGTCGATGTGATCACAGGTTTGATCAAAGCCAACATCCCCACACGCATTGCCTTTCAAGTCAGTAGCAAGATCGACTCCAGAACCATTTTGGACCAAATGGGCGCGGAGGCATTGCTTGGCATGGGTGATATGTTGTACATGCCAAGTGGGACAGGTTTCCCAATTCGAGTACATGGAGCGTTTGTCAGCGATGAAGAGGTGCACCGAGTGGTCAATTATCTAAAAACCCAAGGCGCACCCGATTATGTGGAAGGGATCCTTGAAGGAGGCATTGTTGATGCGGAGACGGGAGAGATCGATCTTTTTGGTGAGAGTGCAGGCGAGAAGGATCCCTTGTACGACCAAGCCGTTGAAATTGTCTTGAAGAACAGAAAAGCCAGCATCTCCTTGGTTCAGCGGCATTTGAAAATTGGATACAACCGAGCTGCACGTTTGGTTGAAGACATGGAGCGTGCGGGGATGGTCAGCGCCATGAGCAGCAGTGGGCACCGAGAAATTTTGGTACCCGTGGGTAGCAACGCTTAAGCACCTGAGGGACATCTGCTCATGTCACCCTCTTTGCGTTTCTTGTTGGGAGTGGGTCATTCACTGGCCTTGAGCAGCATCGGTGGGGTCTGTGCAGTGCTTGGGGTGCTGTTTTCCTGTACCGCTCACGCCGACGCGATTGATACGCTCAATGCATTTTTAAAAACTTCTCACAGTGCTCAAGCCTCCTTCACCCAAACCGTGACATCACCGCAACGAGAAGGTCAATCGATCAAAAGAAAAGTCTCCAAGGGCGTTTTTAAATTTATTCGGCCTCACCAATTCAGGTTTGACTACACCACGCCTTTTGCGCAAATGATTTTGGCCGATGGGCAAACCCTTTGGGTCTATGACAAAGACATCGCGCAAGTCAGCACGAGAATGCAAGCGCAGGCCATGGGCAACACGCCAGCGGCCTTGATCGCTTTGGCCACTGATGTGAGCTTCATACAGCGAGACTTCACGCTTGAAGCCTTGCCCAATTCAGAAGGACTTGAATGGGTCAAAGGCACGCCCAAAAAGCCCGATGGCCCCTTGTTGTGGGTGCGCTTTGGTTTGAGGCCAACCGATCAAGGCGTGGTGCTCTCTCGCTTAGAGATGAGAGATGCTTTTTACCAAGAGTCGTCTTTGAGCTTCACTGAGTTTTTGATCAATCCCAAATCGTTGACTGCTGAGCAATTCAGCTTCAAGCCCCCACAAGGCGTGGAGGTGATAGGGCAGTGAGCAACGATTTGTCCCAACCCAGTCCTTCATGGCTCGAGCCCTTGGCAGAGCGATTGCGCCCAAAGACGCTTCAAGAGCTGATAGGGCAAAGGCATTTGCTGTCTGAGGGGATGGCACTTCGACGGGCGTTTGAATCGGGCGTGCCACACAGTTGTATCTTTTGGGGGCCGCCAGGGGTGGGCAAGACCACCCTTGCGCGCTTGATGGCAGGCGCCTTTGACGCGCAATTCATCATGATCAGTGCGGTCTTAGGTGGGGTCAAAGAAATTCGCGAGGCAGTTGATCGAGCCAAGGCTTTTGAGCTGTCCCATCCGGGTCAAAGAACCCTTGTTTTTGTGGACGAAGTCCATCGGTTCAACAAAGCCCAACAAGATGCTTTTTTGCCTCATGTCGAGTCGGGTCTGTTGACCTTCATTGGCGCGACCACAGAGAACCCCTCCTTTGAAGTCAATTCTGCTTTGCTCTCACGCGCACAGGTCTATGTCCTCAAGCCGTTGGCTGAAAGCAGTTTGATGGCATTGATCGACAAGGCCAAAACGCACATCTCGCTTCCCCCTTTGAGCGAGGAGGCCAGCGCCAGGTTGGTGAACTATGCTGATGGTGACGCAAGAAGGCTGCTCAATACCCTTGAGATGCTCAGTTTGATGGATCAAAAAACACCTTCCCATCAAAGTGATGAACCCAAAGATTTGGCCTGGCTTGAACAGGTCTTGGGCGAACAACTTCGCAGGCACGACAAAGGCGGAGAGCAGTTTTATGACACCATCAGCGCACTGCACAAGTCAGTTCGAGGGTCGGATCCGGATGCGGCACTGTACTGGATGGTTCGCATGTTGGATGGTGGCGTGGATCCCAAATACATTGCCAGGCGAATGATCAGAATGGCCAGCGAGGACATTGGTCTCGCCGACCCCAGGGCCCTCAGCATGGCTTTGGATGCCATGCAGACCATGGAGCGGTTGGGCTCACCCGAGGGAGAGTTGGCCATGGCTCAGTGTGTGGTGTATTTGAGTGTCGCACCCAAATCCAATGCGGTGTACAAAGCTTTCAAGGCGGCCAAGCAGTTTGTCAAAGAGGACCGCACTCGAGTTGTTCCCTTGCGCTTGAGAAACGCACCCACTCAATTGATGAAAGATTTGGAGCATGGACGAGGCTATCGGTATGCTCACGATGAGCCGCAAGCCTTTGCAGCAGGGGAGCACTATTTCCCTGATGATGTGCCAGCCCAGCAGTTCTACCATCCTGTGCCGCGTGGGCTTGAGATCAAAATTGCAGAGAAGTTAAAGAGCCTGCAAGATTTGAACCGACAAGCGCATGCACAAGCGCATGCAAAAGACGCTTTACGCTCACACGTCAAAGACGCGTTCATCCCCACCCAAGAACCATGAGCATGGACGTCCTTCTTCAACAAATCATCAATGGCTTGGTTTTAGGAAGCATGTATGCCTTGGTGGCCCTTGGCTACACGATGGTCTACGGCATCATCAACTTGATCAACTTTGCGCATGGCGAGGTGGTCATGGTGGGGGCCTTGATCAGTTGGAGTGTGATGGCCTATTTGGGGCAATCGTTTCCAGCCTTGCCGCAGGGCCTGGGTTTTGTGATTTCCTTGCTGCTGTCTTGTGGGGTCTGTGGCGCTTTGAACTTCTTCATTGAAAGACTCGCCTACAGACCCTTGCGAAAAGCCCCCAAGTTGGCGCCCTTGATCACCGCGATTGGTTTATCGATCTTGCTTCAAACCCTTGCCATGATGATTTGGAAGCCCAACTACAAATCCTATGCAAGTCCCCTAGACAACCAACCCATCGATCTCTGGGGTGCGGTGATTTCACCCACACAAGTCATGGTTCTTTGTGTGACGGTCTTTTTACTGTGTGCTTTGATGTTTTTGGTGCAAAAGACCAAATTGGGCCGTGCCATGCGCGCATGCTCTGAGAGTGCAGAAATGGCCTCCTTGATGGGTGTCAAGCCCGATCAAGTGATCTCTTTGACCTTTGTGATTGGTGCGGTGTTGGCCGCTGTGGCGGGCGTGATGTGGGCGGCCAACTTTGGCACTGTTCATCACGCCATGGGTTTTTTGCCGGGTCTTAAAGCCTTCACGGCGGCTGTTTTGGGTGGCATTGGCAACTTGCCAGGCGCGGTGGTTGGGGGGCTGTGTTTGGGCCTGATCGAGTCGATCGGTTCCGGGTATTTGGGTGACGTGACGGGTGGAATTTTAGGCAGTCAGTACTCGGACATCTTTGCTTTTTTGGTCTTGATTTTGATGCTCACCTTGAGGCCCTCGGGCCTCTTGGGCGAGAAACTCGCTGAAAGAGCTTGAGCATGAACTTTCCCAAGAGCCCCTGGTTCGTTCAACGCATGGAGCAGCGTTCTTACCTGTTCCTCGGATTGGCTTTGTTGGTTTTGCCCCTGATCTTGCAGCCCTTTGGCAATGCTTGGGTCAGGATTTTAGACATGGCGATGATCTACACCATGTTGGCATTGGGTTTGAACATTGTGGTTGGGTTTGCTGGTCTTTTGGACCTGGGGTATGTGGCCTTTTTCGCTTTGGGGGCTTACTTGTATGCGCTTTTGGCCTCTCCTCAATTGATGGAGCTTTTGAGTGCATATCCTTTATGGGCGTCACTCCTGAGCGCTGGCATGCACGTGCCATGGTGGTTGATTCTTCCCATGGCTGCCTTGCTGGCCGCTGGGATGGGGGTGTTGCTGGGTGCACCCACCTTGAAACTTCGAGGCGATTATTTGGCCATTGTGACTTTGGGTTTTGGGGAAATCATTCGGGTCTTTTTGAACAACTTGGACCAGCCCATCAACATCACCAACGGTCCTAGGGGCTTGGGCTCCATCGACCCCATTCAAATTGCGGGCCACCCCTTGTCTAGGAAGTTGATGGTGGGAGGGTTTGAGTTGGCTGGGGTCACTCAGTACTATTATCTTTTGCTTGTGATGGTCGTGTTGAGTGTGTTGCTCTGTTGGAGACTGCAACACTCCAGAATTGGACGAGCTTGGGTGGCCATTCGAGAAGATGAGATTGCGGCGCAGTCCATGGGACTGAACACGCGAAATTTAAAGCTCTTGGCTTTTTCTTTGGGGGCCACACTGGGTGGCGTCTCTGGCGCTTTCTTTGCCGCTTTTCAAGGTTTCATTTCCCCCGAATCTTTTGGCTTGGGCGAGTCCGTGATGATTGTTGCGATGGTGGTCTTGGGAGGTTTGGGGCATGTGCCGGGTGTCGTTCTCGGTGCTTTGTTGCTGTCGACCTTGCCAGAGTTGCTGCGCTATGCAGCAACGCCCTTGCAAGACCTCACGGGTGGTCGAATCGATGCCGCCATTTTGCGTCAATTGTTGATTGCTTTGACCATGATTGCGGTGATGCTGGCACGTCCGCAAGGTTTATGGCCAGCGCCAGAAGATCAACATCAAAAAGACCCAAGATGACGCCAGCTCCTTTCATTTTGGAAGTCAAAGGAGCGAGCAAGCGCTTTGGTGGTTTGCAGGCCCTTGAACATGTCAACTTGAGCGTCAAAAAAGGTGAGATTTATGGCCTCATCGGACCCAATGGTGCAGGGAAGACTACTTTTTTCAACGTCATCACCGGTTTGTACAAGGCCGATCAAGGGGACTTCTTCATCAACAATGTGCGCTATGAGCCCAGTGCAGTGGACTTGGTTGCAAAGGCAGGTATTGCCAGAACGTTTCAAAACATTCGTTTGTTCAAAGAAATGACGGTTTTGGAAAATGTCATGGTGGGCGAACACATTCAAACCCATGTGGGTGTTTGGGGTGCACTTGTTCGAAGCCATGCGTTCAAGCTTGAGGAGGCACTCATCCAACGCCGTGCACAAGAGTTGTTGGCTTACGTGGGCATCGAGAAGTTTGCCGACAAAAGAGCCAAGACCTTGAGCTATGGCGACCAAAGACGCTTGGAGATTGCGCGTGCTTTGGCGACCGAGCCCTTGGTGTTGGCCTTGGATGAGCCGGCAGCGGGAATGAACGCCACTGAAAAATTGGCGCTCAAAGAGTTGATACAAAAAATTCGTCAACGAGGGGTGAGCATTTTGCTCATAGAGCATGACGTGAAGTTGGTCATGGGCTTGTGCGACCGCGTCAGTGTCTTGGACGAGGGGCATTTGATATGCGTTGGGCCACCTCAAGAGGTTCAGACGAACCAGCGAGTGATTGAGGCCTATCTGGGTCTTGGAGCCCCTGTCCATGGATAAGCTTCCTTTGTTGTTGGCAAAAGACTTGTGCGTGAGTTATTCAGGCATTCAAGCCGTCAAATCGATTGGTTTTGAAGTCCATGCGGGTGAATGTGTGAGTTTGATTGGCTCCAATGGCGCTGGAAAAACCACCACCTTGAAAGCGTTGACAAGGCTACTGCCCTTGGAGCGCGGCAAGCTTGAATTCATGGGCCAGTCCATCGTGCCATGGTCTGCATGGGACTTGGTCGCCAAGGGGGTCGTGATGGTGCCCGAGGGGCGAGGGGTGTTTGCGCGCATGAGCGTTCAAGAGAATTTAAAGATGGGTGCATATCTCCGAACTGCACCTAAGGAAATCGATCTCGATCAGGAAAAAATGTTGACGCTTTTCCCTCGTTTAAGGGATCGACTCAAGCACTTGGCCGGTCATCTCTCGGGTGGGGAGCAGCAGATGCTCGCCATCGCTCGTGCTTTGATGGCAAAACCCACCTTGTTGATTTTGGATGAACCCTCCATGGGCTTGTCTCCCATCATGGTAGAGAAAATATTTGAAGTCATTGGCCAGTTGTCCAAGGACGGCATGAGCATTTTGTTGGTCGAGCAAAACGCAACCCAAGCCTTGATGTTGGCCCATCGCGCTTATGTGATCGAATCAGGCATGGTCACCATGAGTGGCTTGGCGTCAGACTTGTTGCTTGATTCTTCTGTGCGTCAAGCGTACCTGGGCGCCTAGGCGAACGCACTTGCGCTTGCCAATCTGCTCAAAGCGCCTTCAACACACGAGTGCGGTAAGCAAGTGCATCAAGCAAGTGCGTCAAGCAAGTGCATCAAGCAAGCACCTCATGTCTTTGCCGTTTTCAAGTGTCAGCCAGCGACAAAAATGCATCAGCAAAAAAATCATCTTCTGAGAGTTGTGCTTGCGTTGTGAAGTCTTTCTTCGCGGCGTTCACCATCACTGGAGCGCCACAGGCATAGACCTGATGCTGAGACAAATCGGGGTGATCTTGTAAAACTGCCAGGTGCACAAACCCTGTTCGACCTCCCCAATCGTCTTGGGCTGTGGGCTCTGATAAAACCGGTATGTAATTCAAAGCTGGCCAATCTTCGCTCGCCTTCACGGCCCAGTCGTGCAGATAAAGATCAGCCAAAGACCTCGCCCCCCAATACAAGTCAATGGGCCGCTGTTGGAGGCTTTCATCGGCCGATGTCATGACGTGTTCAATGAGGGCTTTGATGGGTGCAAAGCCAGTGCCAGACGCTAAAAAAATCATGCGTTTGTTGCTTGGGCGCAAGAAAAACCCACCCAAAGGACCCTCGATGCGAAAGATCTCTTTGTCCTTGAGGCTTTGGAAAACATGGTCGGTGAACAAGCCACCTGGCATGTGACGAACGTGCAACTCGATGCATTTGAGGACATTGTTGTTGGCGTCGGTGAGGTGAACCAGAGGTGTCGCATTGGCAATGGAGTAACTGCGCTTGTGTCCGTCTTTCAAAAGAAAGTCAATGTATTGACCCGCCAGGTACTCAAAGGTTTCGGTTTGTGGGAGCTGCAGCTTTAAGAGCATCACATCCGGTGCTTTTCTCTCAGCTGAGATCAATCGCACCGGCATTTTTTTCACTGCCGGCATGCCCACATCCAACACTTGTTTGGACTCCAAAACCAGGTCGCTGTGTGCAGTTGCGCAACACGTCAAAATAAAGCCGTTTGCTGCATCCTCTGGACTCAAAGCGCGCGCTTGATGTTCGCCTTGGGTCACCAAGCCGCTGATTTTTTTGCATCGACAAGATCCACATGCGCCGTCCTTGCACCCATAGGGCAGGGAGACGCCCGCCTGAATGCCGGCCAACAAAATGTTGTCCCCCTCTTGGACATTGAATTGACGAGAGCTGGGCTCAATGGTGACGGTAAAGGGCATGGCTTGTTTTAAGGAAGGTTGAAGATCAGCGCGAAGGATAAGCTCTCCTCCTATTTTAAGCCTTGTAGCCCTTGGGATCGTTCTTGGGTGCGTGCATTTTTTGGGGGTTTGTCATGGGTCTTGATTATTGTGAGAAAATTTCCAAGTACAGAGGTCATCCATGGCATTCGCTTTCATGGCCTTTGGTCTTTCATTTACTTTTTTAAAAGACTGTTCGTGCCCGTCCATTCATCCTATTTGGGCGCTCTGCCTGCGCGCTTTAGACGCACCCAAGTGTTGATCGTGGGGTGTGGTGATGTGGGCATGCGAACCTTGCCTCAATTGATCAAGCATTGCCGGGTCGTGGTGTTGACTTCAAGCACTGAAAAAATCCAAGCCTTGAGGGATGGGGGTGCGAGGCCTCTTTTGGGCGACTTGGACGACCCCAAAACGCTTTATCGGCTAGCGGGCCTGTCGCACAAGTTGCTCCATTTGGCACCACCTGCAGCCCAAGGTCGTGAAGACCAAAGAACAAGATCCCTGCTCCGTGCTTTGGCGCTCAGAAAGCCACCTGAAAAAATAGTCTATGGATCGACAACGGGGGTGTATGGCAACTGTCATGGACAATGGGTCAAAGAAACGCAACTCGTCAATCCTCAAAGTGAGCGTGCGCTTCGGCGGGTGGATGCCGAGCAGCAACTGCGTCTGTGGGTACGCCGTTCTTTGCAGGGGGTGCAACTGAGTACGCTCAGAATTCCAGGCATCTATGCCTTGGACCGAGAAGGGGGAACGCCGATAGATCGTGTTAGAAAGGGGATGCCTGTTTTAAGTCCCGCAGACGACGTCTACACCAACCACATCCATGCAGACGATTTGGCCCGCGCCTGTGTCCTTTCTTTGTTCAAAGGTCAGAACCTACAAGCCATTCATGTGAGCGACGATGCACAAATGAAGATGGGTGACTACTACGCCCTGGTGGCGCAATGGTTCAATTTGCCCCAACCTCTTCGAATGTCTTTTGAGGAAATCAAGGGGCACCTGAGTCCCATGCAGATGAGTTTTTTGTCGGAGTCTAGAAAGCTCGACAACAAAAGAATGAAAAAATCTCTGGGACTAAAACTCTGGTACCCAAGCCCCAAAGAGGGTCTGGGTGTTTAAAAAAGTAAAGACGCAGGGTTAAGCGTTCTTCATCGCCCAAGCGTGAGGCTCAGCGTTGCGTGTTCTGGCGAACGCTGAAAATGTGTTGCGCCTCTTTAGGCAAGCATCTCCAATAGGGTTTGCTCGCTTGAACCTGTCCATTCAAACTCGCTGCCGCCTCCCAGGTCCATCTGGGTTTGTACAAAAACGCTCTGGCCAAAGCGACCAAATCCGCTTGACCCGATGCGATGATGTCTTCGGCTTGTTGCGCTTGCGTGATCAAACCCACGGCAATGGTGGACAAAGCCGATTGTGCTTTGACGCGAGCCGCGAAGCCGACTTGGTAATTGGGAGCGACCGCTATTTGTTGCGCGCTTGAGACCCCACCCGAAGAGATGTGCACAAAATCTGCGCCCAAGGCCTTGAGTTGAACCGACAACTGTGCGGTTTCCTCAGGTGTCCACCCACCTTCCACCCAGTCATAGGCGGAGATGCGTAGGCCAAGTGAGCCAGCGAATTGTGCTCGAACAGCTTTGAAAACTTCCAAAGGAAAGCGAATTCGGTTCTCAAAACTGCCACCATACGCATCGACTCTGTGGTTGGAGATGGGCGAGAGAAATTGGTGCAACAAATAGCCATGCGCCGCATGCAACTCGACCGCTTCAATGCCCATGTCTTGGCTTTTCTTGGCGGCCTGCACAAAGGCATCGCATATGTCCTTCAGACCCTCGAGGTCCAAAGCCAAAGGCGCACGTTCTTGGGCTTGCTGCGGGATGGCGGACGGGGCATGGGCGTTCCAGCCACCTTGCTCAAGGCTTAACAAAGCACCGCCGTCCCAGGGGGCAGCGCTGGAGGCCTTGCGGCCAGCGTGACTGAGTTGAATGCACACAGGCGTATAGGGCGCTAGTTGCCTTGCTCGGTGGAGCTTTTCTTCCAAGGCGCTGGCGGTCGTATCGTCCCACAAGCCCAAACAGTGCGGGGTGATGCGACCGTCTCGCGTCACGCCCGTTGCTTCAAGGATCATCATGGCCGAGCCTGAATTCAGCAAGTTGGCCCAATGCATCAAATGCCAATCGCTGGCGCAGCCTTCAACGGCGGAGTACTGGCACATCGGTGCGACAACGACACGGTTGGCAAGTTGGAGAGGTCCTTTGGGTGAACTCAGTTCATAGGGGCTGAACAAAAAAGACATGGTTGAGGCTCAATGGGGATAAGAAAAATAAGACATGCAAAGCGTACCTAGCGCCTGAGTCAAGGCTCAAGTGAACGCCCACCTGAACACCCACCTGAACGCTTTATTGGGCTTCGATTTTGGCGTCGTGAATGGCTTTGGCCCACTTCGCCGTCTCCAGCTTGCTTCTTTGAGCCAAGGCCTCAGGCGTGCTCGGATCCGCTTCAAAGCCCAACTCCATGAAGCGCTCTTGGATTTCTTTGCTGGCTGCTGCGTTGTTGGAGGCTTTGTTGAGTTTTAAAACAACGTCTCTGGGTGTGCCTGCCGGTGCAAAACTTGCAAAGTAAGCAATCAACTCGTAGCCCTTGATGCCCAAGGCTTCGTTGACCGTGGGTAAATCTGGAATCGCTTTGGAGCGTTGCGTGGAGGTCACGGCCAAGCCGCGTATTTTGCCGGCTTTGACTTGGGGCAACATGACGGCAAAGTCGGCAGTGAACATCATCACTTGACCACCAATCAAATCTGTCATGGCGGTGGGGCCGCTTTTGTACGGGATGTGGTTGAGCTCTATGCCCACCATACCTGCGAGCATGGCGGTTGAGACCAATTGTGAGGTCGACGCACTGGCAAAGGTCAACATGCCAGGTTTTTGTTTGGCCATGTTGACCAAATCTTTCAATGTTTTGGCGCTCACGTCGTTGTTGACCGCAACGATCAAAGGAACAGAGCCCATGTAGGCCACTGGCGCAAACGCGGTGTCTTGGTCGTAGGGGAGCTTTTTCATCAAGCTCTTCAAGGCCGCATTCGTGCTGTTGGTGCCAAAGAGCAAGGTGTAGCCGTCAGGACTTGCTTTGGCGACAAAGTCAGCCCCTAGCATTCCGTTGACCCCCACTTTGTTGTCAATCACCAGGGGTTGCTCGAGTTCCTCGGACATTTTGGATGCAAAGGCTCGCCCTATTTGATCGGTGGCAGAGCCCGCTGCAAAGGGAATCACCACTTTGATGGGCTTGTTGGGGTAGTTTTGAGCCAGCAAAGGCAAAGAGGCCAAGCCCAGCAGCCAAAAGGCCGCCATGCAACATAGCTTTGAAGGATGCGCCAATGCGCTGACCTTGGTTTCAAGGTGAAGGGGGGCTGGTGGAACAAGAATCATGCGATCACTCCAAGGACAGGCTGAGACAATGAAAGGTGGATGAAAAACTGCTAGGGCCAACAACTCCCTTGCGCATACAGATTGTATGACCAGTCCTTGCAAGAGCACCATGAGGTATTTACCAGAATGCACATGACCTTTGCCAAAGGGCGTTCCTAAGACAAGACACGGGTACCAGTTAATGTCGGTGGGAGCCTGGCCGTGACCCGTTAATTGGGTAGAGCCGCAAAAGTAACGTCATAGGTAATCCAGAAATGAAAAAAACCGCCAAGGTTTTAGCCAGGGGCGGGTGGGTTTGCGGTCAAAGGTTCGCTCCAGGGGCTGACCCGGTTCTTCATAGATTTCGAGCTGCGTGATGCAACCTTAAAATTTCAACATCGTCGCCACGCACGCGGTAAATGGCGATGTAGTTCTTGTGCAGGACTAGCTCGCGCGTGCCGGGTACGCGGCCAGACCGACCCATGCCAGGATGGGCCTGAAGTTTGGTCACAGCGACCTGCAACTCCAGTACAAAGCTGGTGGCGCGGGTCGGGTTGTCTTTGGCGATGAAGCCAGCGATTTCATCAACAGACGCGAGCGCTGTCTTGGTCCACTTGATCAACATGAATCAAGCGCCGTATTTGGCAAATACCGCTTTGAC